>NZ_JALJRC010000027.1:0-61534 GCF_024519925.1 Cytobacillus sp. Bac17
TCAACATGTCAGGAACTGACTCCAAGGCGGGCGGCCCTGACTACATTCTTCTGCACATGCAGGCGAAGACTACTTCTGAAATGTACTAAGACTTGTAAAGCATGCACAGGATTTTTCATATCCTGTGCATGCTAAAACCCTAAATAGTTTAAAGAAGAATAGCTTAACGTTACAATATAAAGGACTATTCTGAAAAAGGAGGAATTTTAATTGACTGAAGCGACAAAATCACATTCACTAATCGAACAAACTGAAAAATACGGTGCAAACAACTATCACCCGCTTCCAATCGTTATTTCGAAAGCGGAAGGTGTCTGGGTGGAAGATCCTGAAGGCAATAAATACATGGATATGCTAAGTGCTTATTCAGCAGTAAACCAGGGGCACCGCCATCCAAAAATCATCCAGGCGCTGAAGGATCAGGCTGACCGCGTAACGCTAACTTCCCGTGCTTTCCATAACGATCAGCTGGGGCCTTGGTATGAAATGATCTGTGAACTGACAAATAAAGAAATGGCCCTTCCGATGAACACTGGTGCGGAAGCGGTTGAAACGGCAATCAAAGCTGCACGCCGCTGGGCTTATGATGTAAAAGGCGTGGCAGATAACCAGGCAGAGATCATTGCTTGTATAGGTAACTTCCATGGCCGTACAATGACAGCGGTTTCGCTTTCTTCTGAAGAAGAATATAAGCGGGGCTTCGGACCTATGCTTCCAGGCATTAAGCTGATTCCTTACGGAGATCTTGACGCTCTTAAAGAAGCAATCACTGAGAATACGGCGGCTTTCTTAATTGAGCCAATCCAAGGTGAAGCTGGAATTGTGATTCCTCCGGAAGGCTTCCTGAAAAAAGCATATGAAACTTGTAAGGAAAACAATGTATTATTCATTGCAGATGAAATTCAGGCTGGCCTTGCGCGTTCCGGAAAAATGTTTGCATGCGAATGGGAAGATGTAGATCCTGACATGTTCATTTTAGGGAAAGCGCTTGGTGGAGGAGTATTCCCGATTTCATGCGTAGTTGCGAATAAAGATGTTCTTGGGGTATTTAATCCTGGATCACATGGTTCAACATTTGGAGGAAACCCAATGGCTTGTGCCGTATCTGTTGCTTCCATGAACGTATTGGTTGAAGAAAAGCTGGCAGACCGTTCCCTTAAACTGGGCGACTATTTCATGAGCAAATTAAAAGAAATTAATAATCCGGTTATTAAAGAAGTGCGCGGCCGCGGCTTATTTATCGGTGTTGAGCTGAATGAGCCAGCTCGCAAATATTGTGAAGAGCTTAAAGAACAAGGATTGCTTTGCAAAGAAACGCATGACACGGTTATTCGTTTTGCCCCTCCTTTAGTCATTTCTGAAGAAGAGCTTGATTGGGCAATTGAAAGAATCAATAAAGTATTAAGCTAATACAATTATACGGACAGTTGGCCCTTGTGTCTGAATTTGTGATGCAGGGCCGCCGGTTATGGAGTATTGCTGTAATTTTCCTAAATATTAAAATCAAGAGGTGCCATGATGGGAGCTGCAGGAGTAGCTGGTAAAGAAACTGAACAAAAAATGGAAGAGTCTTTAAATTTATTTACTTCAACTCAAGTTGTGATCAAAGAAGCTTTGAACAAGCTCGGCTATGCAGATGAGATGTATGAGCTGCTGAAAGAGCCGCTGAGGATGCTCACGGTAAGAATCCCGATAAGGATGGATGACGGGTCGACAAAAATTTTCACCGGCTACAGATCACAGCATAATGATGCGGTAGGACCGACAAAGGGCGGTGTCCGTTTTCATCCTGAAGTAAATGAGGATGAAGTAAAAGCTTTATCCATGTGGATGAGTTTAAAGTGCGGAATTGTGGATCTTCCTTATGGAGGGGGGAAAGGCGGCATCATTTGTGATCCCCGTTCCATGTCAATGGGAGAGCTGGAACGCTTAAGCCGAGGATATGTAAGGGCAATCAGCCAGATCGTTGGCCCTACAAAAGATATACCTGCTCCGGATGTTTATACGAATTCACAGATCATGGCCTGGATGATGGATGAATACAGCCGACTCCGTGAGTATGATTCTCCCGGATTTATCACAGGCAAGCCGCTTGTTCTCGGCGGGTCGCAAGGAAGGGAAAAGGCAACTGCACAGGGTGTAGTGATCTGCATTGAGGAAGCTGCGAAAAAGCGCGGCATTTCCATTGAAGGAGCACGTGTGGCTGTTCAGGGGTTTGGAAATGCAGGAAGCTTCCTGGCAAAATTCATGCATGATGCAGGCGCTAAAGTGGTCGCCATTTCAGATGCTTATGGTGCTCTATATGATCCAAATGGCCTGGATATTGATTACCTTCTTGATAGGCGCGATAGCTTTGGAACGGTAACGACCCTTTTCGATAACACTTTGACAAACGAAGAATTGCTTGAACTGGATTGCGATATCCTGGTTCCTGCGGCTGTGTCCAATCAGATTACCGCTGCAAACGCCCATAATATTAAAGCTTCCATCATAGTAGAGGCAGCAAATGGCCCAACCACTCTTGAAGCGACAAAAATTCTTTCAGATCGGGGAATCCTGCTTGTTCCTGATGTGTTAGCCAGTTCAGGCGGTGTGACGGTATCCTATTTCGAATGGGTACAGAACAATCAGGGGTACTATTGGACTGAAGAGGAAGTTACAGAAAAGCTGAAAAAAGTGCTTGTTCAAGCTTTCGATAATGTTTATCAGACTTCACAGCAAAGAAAAGTAAATATGCGTCTTGCTGCCTACATGGTCGGCGCGAGAAAAATGTCTGAAGCATCCCGCTTCAGAGGCTGGGTGTAATTCGGTAATCGATATATAAAACAAAAAAATCCTTGCACACAATGTGCAAGGATTTTTTGCATGCATTAACGGGTTGGCCTTGCTTCAGGTTCTCTTTCCAGCTCTTCATTTGGTTTGAAGAGAAGCCCCAGATTGATTAAGCCCGCAATGCCCACAAGACCGTATATTATTCTTGAAAGGGCTGAATCCTGACCGCCAAAGATAGCTGCCACAAGATCAAATTGGAAGAATCCGATTAAACCCCAGTTAATAGCGCCAATAATTGTTAGAACCAGTGCAATACGCTGTATGCCACTCATGATGTTTCCTCCTTGTAGTATAGGTTCACTATTATGTTGCTGCACGGAAATAAAAAATATTCATCGTAATAATCGTTAAGAGCCATAATGAAATAGATGATCTGAGAACCGGCATATATAATGTCCGCCTTTCGAATCGTACTTTTTGCATTAGCTGAAAATTTGAAAGATAATGATGTGGAAAAGGAGATGGTGATATGCAAAATTTTACCTTTTATAATCCGACTAAATTAATTTTTGGGAAAGATCAGCTCTCCCAATTGCAGACTGAAATCCCGCAGTATGGCAAGAAGGTTCTTATTGTGTATGGCGGGGGAAGCATTAAGCGCAATGGTTTATATGATAAAGTGAAGGAACAGCTTCATGAAATTGGGGCTGAAGTATTTGAACTATCAGGCGTTGAGCCTAATCCAAGAATTTCCACTGTCCGCAAAGGCGTTGAAATCTGCAAAACTGAAGGCATTGATTTCCTGCTGGCAGTTGGAGGCGGGAGTGTAATTGACTGCACAAAAGCTATCGCAGCTGGTGCCAAATATGATGGCGATGCCTGGGATTTAGTCATCAAGAAAGCATTTGCTGCAAAAGCTCTGCCGTTTGGAACCGTTCTTACACTAGCGGCAACCGGTTCTGAAATGAATGCAGGATCTGTAATTACAAACTGGGAAACAAACGAAAAATATGGCTGGGGCAGTCCTGTGACTTTCCCTAAATTTTCAATTCTTGACCCTGTTAATACGTTCACGGTGCCAAGGAATCAGACGGTATATGGAATTGTGGACATGATGTCCCATGTACTGGAGCATTACTTCCATCTTGAAGAAAATACCGATTTTCAGGATCGCATGTGTGAATCCCTGCTGATTACCATTATGGAAGCAGCTCCTAAGCTCCTTGAAGACCTTGAAAGCTACGAGCATCGTGCTTCCATCTTATATTCCGGCACAATGGCATTGAACGGTATTCTGAATATGGGCTACCGGGGAGACTGGGCTACACATAACATCGAGCATGCTGTATCGGCCGTTTATGATATTCCTCATGGCGGGGGTCTGGCCATTCTGTTCCCGAACTGGATGAAGCATAATCTGAACGTGAAGCCTGAGCGATTCAAGCAGCTGGCTATCCGTGTATTTAACGTGGATCCGGCAGGAAAAACAGATGAGGAGACTGCGCTTGAAGGCATTGAAAAGCTTCGTGAATTCTGGAACAGCATTGGTGCACCTTCACGCCTGGCTGATTATGATATTGATGACAGCAAGATCGAATTGATGGCAGACAAAGCGACTGTCAACGGAGAATTCGGCAATTTCGCGAAATTAAATCATGATGACGTGGTTTCAATCTACCGCGCTTCTTTATAAATATTAGGCTGGACTCTGCCAAAGCAGAGTCCTTTTACAATTTTCGCCGAAAAATGACAATCACCTTTTGCGCGTAAAAAATATGTCAAAATTGGACACGCTTACATTAGAGGATGATTCTTGATTAACTTTAAGGCTTTCGTTAAAGTGGTATAAGGATGACAGCCAGAATTACTGAAGGCTGTTTAAATTTGAGAAAAATTGGAGGACATTCATGACACACGTTCGTTTTGATTACGCAAAAGCACTTCCTTTTTTTGGCGAACATGAAATTACATATCTGCAGGATGCCGTGAAGGTAGCCCATCACTCCCTTCATGAACAAACTGGAGCTGGCAGTGACTTTTTAGGCTGGATCGATTTGCCTGCAAACTACGATAAAGAAGAGTTTTCCCGCATTCAAAAAGCTGCTGAGAAAATTAAAAGCGATTCCGATGTTCTTATCGTCATTGGAATTGGAGGTTCCTATCTTGGAGCGCGTGCGGCTATTGAAATGCTTCAGCACAGTTTCTATAATGCACTTCCAAAAGAAAAGCGCGGCACTCCGCAGGTATTATTTGCCGGCAACAATATTAGTTCCGCTTATATGAAGGATTTAATGGACCTTCTTGACGGCAAAGATTGGTCCATCAATGTTATCTCAAAATCAGGCACAACAACTGAGCCTGCATTGGCTTTCCGTATTTTCCGCAAAATGCTGGAAGAGAAATATGGTGTGGAAGAAGCGCGTAAACGAATCTATGCTACAACCGATAAAGCAAGAGGCGCTCTAAAGACTCTTGCGACAGAAGAAGGCTATGAGTCATTTATTATTCCGGATGACGTAGGAGGCCGCTATTCAGTCCTTACAGCAGTTGGTCTTTTGCCGATTGCTGTCAGCGGTGCAAACATTGAAGATATGATGAGCGGTGCTGCACAGGCACGCGATGACTTCAGCAAATCTGAGCTTCAGGAGAATGCAGCATACCAGTACGCAGCGGTCCGCAATGTTCTTTATAACAAAGGCAAAACGATTGAAATGCTGATCAACTACGAACCAGGACTTCAATATTTTGCAGAGTGGTGGAAGCAGCTGTTTGGTGAAAGTGAAGGAAAAGATCAGAAAGGAATTTTCCCTTCTTCAGCAAATTTCTCCACTGACCTTCATTCATTAGGCCAGTATGTGCAGGAAGGCCGCCGGGACCTTTTCGAAACGGTTATCAAGGTGGAAGAATCACGCCATGAGCTTACCATTGAAGAAGCAGAGAATGATCTTGATGGCCTGAACTATCTTGCGGGTGAGACTGTCGACTTTGTAAATAACAAAGCCTTTGAGGGGACAATGCTTGCACACACAGACGGCGGAGTGCCAAACCTGATCGTATCCATACCAAAAATGGATGCCTACACATTTGGCTACCTGGTTTACTTCTTTGAAAAAGCCTGTGCAATGAGCGGCTACCTGCTGGGAGTGAATCCGTTCGACCAGCCTGGAGTAGAAGCATATAAAGTGAACATGTTCGCTCTGTTAGGAAAACCAGGATTTGAAGAGAAAAAAGCTGAACTTGAAAAGAGATTAAAGTAATAGTGAAAAGCGTCTGCCTGCGGGTGGGCGTTTTTTTATTGAAGAAAGTAAATTCTGCCTTTTTTTAGTGCCTGAACTGGGCATTACAGACAGAAGTCGAGATGCGGTATCTTCAGAAGCTAAATGAAGGAAGGCTCTGGCTTGCTTGTATAGCAGGACTAATCAGAAGAAGATAATCTTGGATAGCGGGCAGATGAGCTTTCTTATTCTTACACCCGCACTGGGGGCACAGCCAATCTCCATGGATCCGCCGCATGGGGAAAATAAGACAGCTTGGACATTGAACACCACTAATAATTTCTTGAGAAGAGATATTGTAACGGTCCAAGACATTTAAAAATCCAGGTACATGGTTTATAACCAGTGCTCTCGGAATCTTTTTAATCTGTCGAGATGTAATAACTTCTATAGGATAACTTTGTTTGAAGAACTTAATTTTTTCAATAAGGTGTTCGATGTGAATAACGCGAAATGGAACATGTGTGCTATCTGCAGAAGTTTTCAGGATAGTAGAGGGGCTGCTTATGCCAATTAGATATTCTATTGGTATATCGGCTGCTAAGTTTTGGATTAACCAGGTTTTTAATTGTGTTTTCTGGGCGCTTGGCTTGTATAAGAGGATTAGGGAAGCCTTCTTCTTTTTCATTCCGAGTTCTTATGAACTGATTAAAGGTCTCATCGAAAAGGAGGGTTCCAAGGATATTTTTCACTTCAATAATTAAAGCGAAGTATGGGGAAAGAATGAGGGAATAAGTGCTTCCATTAAAAAGCCTTAAATCATGCAGGATAGTAAATTCCTTATCAGGCAGGTGACTTAAATAATAATCCAGCGACTGTTCCCCTCGATAACTGACTCTTCTTTTAGCTAAATCACCTTCTATAGTTGATCTCTGTGGATGAGTAGCTGGGATTCGCCTGATTAGGGCCTCGTTCTGTCGGATTCTGATAGGTATTAAACGATTTTTTATTATCAAATAGGTTTCACTCCTTTCTAAGTAATGATAATTCCGCTTTTAAGAATGGAATTCCTTCTTTCCAAAAACGAAAATAGCACTTAACCGCAAAAACCTTAATAATTTCCGCGAGATTTTACATATATCCGCGAAAAACACAGAGTTATCCGCGATTTTCTGCAGATAATCGCGAAAACTAAATTATATTCGCGAAACCTCAAATTCCTAAACATAATCTTCGGAAATCGCATTCATGATATCCCTTACATTGGAGAAACTAAGCAAAAAGCGTAAAAGGGGATGGATTCAGTGATTGAGATACCTTCAAAAGCGGAAGGAAAGCATTTTGATTTATATAAGCTGGAGCAGGCTTTGAAGCCGATTGGCTATTCGATTGGCGGGAACTGGGATTATGATCACGGATCTTTTGATTACAAAATTGATGATGAGGTGGGGTACCAGTTTTTAAGGGTCCCATTTAAGGCAATTGATGGGCAGCTTGATGATCCAAGCTGTACGGTGGAAATAGGCAGGCCGTTTCTGCTTTCCCATAAGTATCAGCGCGGCCTGGATGACCACGCCTATACAGGGAATTTCAGCGCCTCCTTTGATCAATTCTCGGAGCCTGTGGATAAGGATGCCAGTTTTCCGGAAGAATTCATTGATCTCGGCAAAGCGCTTGTCGAAGAGCTGGAGTCTAAATTATTAAGAGATTAACCGAGTATAACAATCAGCTGATCCTGCTGAAGAATTCTAAAAGGCTGGGGAGGATTAACCAGAGTTTCTTCCCCTCTTTTAACACCCAAAAGCAGAATGCCTTCTTTCATAAGCTCAGCACTAAGTTCAACAAAAGTCTTATTTTCCACTTCTTCTGATGCAGGCTGAAAAGTTAATTTGCGTTTATCAAGCTGTCCCAGCAAATCAAGGAATGAAGTAACAAGCTCCTGGGAAGAGACGCTGTTGATCATGACGAAGCTAGTAAGAACATTCGTTTGAACAATTTCATCGGCTCCCGCTCTTTTGGCGTTGGCTGCCTGTTCTGAAGTTAATATTTCAACAATACATTGTACATCCCGGTTTAATCCTTTGATTGCCAATAAGGTTAATATTGAATTCATGTCAGCATGCAGTTCATCTTTGTTCTGATCAGCTGTTATAATTACTTTTTGGGCATCAAAGATATTTGCCTTCACAAGTACATCATCTCTGTTAGCGCGACCCTGAATAAAATGTACATTATTGTGGGGAACAGGGTTAGACTTTAGTGTTTCATCTATTAAGGCAATGGAATGGTTCATCCCATCGCCTCCAAGAGTATTGACGATCTCCCTTGAGCGCTCGTTCCAGCCGATCACAACAATATGGTTTTGACCCCGATATTCGATCTTTCCTTCCAGGAAGTCATTCTGTCTGGTAACTGCTGCTGTTGCAAGTGAAATAAAATAGGTAGACAGAAAGCCCGCTCCTGTAAAAATAAGCGCAATACCCACTATTCGCCCTGCAGTACTTTTGGGATAAAAATCTCCAAAACCGACAGTTGAAGCGGTTACAACCGCCCACCAGATTCCATCAAAAAATGTCGGAAAGGAGGAGGGTTCAATAATATGTATTAATCCGCCAAATAGAAAGATCACCATCAGGGCAATCAGCAGAATTCTGATTACTAAGGGCAAACGTATGAAACTGTAATAGATGTGCTGAGGCATATTACCCCTCCTAAATTTCAAAAAGGTTTCAGCAGCTGACTGCTAAAAAATGCCAGCTGCATAGAATATAAAAAAAAGCCATGCCAGCATATACTTTAATTAAGTATATCGTCTATTGCACGGCTCAGCAGTTGAATGTCCTTTGATATTTCATTTTTCACGTCGTCAATCTCGCACCTTTCATATTCATCCATGAGAAGGGAGAGTTCTCTTTGTAGTATGACAGCCTCGTGTTCAAAATCCATGATGACTCCCTCCTTTAGGGATATATAGGACTATCGGGCAGATAGTAAATGCCTTAGTATTGTTACATTTATGTTACCCGATTTCTTTTCCATTTAAACGGTAAATCCCTTAATAATTTGAACATGAAATTTAGAACGAATATAATTTACCCTCATATTTTGCTCGTAAACGCATCGTTTATACTAAATAGCCTGAAAGTAAAAAAACGAAAAAAAATACCCCGGGGAAAATCCGGGGATTCTTTAAGTCAATTCTATTTTCGAATTAAGCTGTAAACCGAAGCGCCTATTAGATCACCGGCTTCTTTCATCCGCTCGGCACTAATGTGCTCGATGGAATCAAGTGGTGTGTGGTAATACGGTTCAAGATTGGCAGTGGCAGGTTCTCGTCTGATAAAGTTGACTGCCGGGATTCCTGCATCATGAAAAGAAACATGGTCTGAAGCTCCGCGCTGATAAAGAACCAGCTCAGATGGGGTGCCAATCCGCCCGGCTGTGGCAATGGCGGCTTCTGTTGCGATATTTGCCTGGCCATCAAGGGTATTCATGTAAATCGCAGTGGCATTTTCCCATGCTGTGCCTACCATATCCATATTGAAATTTGCGATGCTTCGCTCTATTTCATTGCCGCTCAGCTGGCTCACATAATATTGAGAACCAAGAAGACCAATCTCTTCTGCACCTACAAAAGCAAAACGCAATTCTTTGTCAGCGGGATAGCTTTTCAGGACTCTGGCCAGCTCTAAGGCAACAGCGGTTCCGGATGCGTTATCGCTAGCCCCAGGAGCAAATGGTACACTATCAAAATGTGCAGAAATGTGGACAATGTCAGTTTCCCCGCCTTTATTAGGCTTAGGGTGCTTGGTGGCAATAATATTTTGCGATCTTATGTTTTTAAAGCTCTTGACAGTCAGTGTTACCGTTTTGTTATGTGCAGCAACATCTTGAAGTAGTGCTTCTCCGCTTGCCTTTGTTATGCTTCCCACCGGAATGTCATATGGGCCTCCAATTGAAGGATTCATGGGTGCTGGCTGATCCACATTGTTATAAATTAGAACTCCCGCAGCACCGGCATTCACTGCGTTTGTAACTTTTTCCGCAAAACTAATCTCTCCGCGTGAAATAAGTGCTATTTTTTCTTTGGCTTCCTCTGTAAAATCAGCTGCCCTGCCTAATCCAGCATCATATAATTCAGAAGTAATTCCTTCTTCAGGCGTTGATCCTGATCCGGAAGGAATGGTTATAAGAACCTCCTTCAGATCACTGGTGTGTAAATCTCCAGCCATTTTATCCGGTATGCTGAACTCTTGTGTTTCTACTGTGTAGCCATAGGACTCCAGGCGTTTGCGTATAAAATTAGCTGCCTGCTTTTCTGCTTCTGTTCCTGCAACCCGCGGCCCTATGGTTTCAGATAAATAGCTGACATCCTCCATCATGCGGGATGCATCGACCCTTGCAATTACCTTCTGATCAAATGCTTTGGAGCCAGGATCCAAAGCTTTACTTTGTGCTGCTTCAGCACTCTGCACAAATTGAACAGGCACTGCATACAAACTTGAAGCTGTCAGAACGGCTGCAAGCATAATTGAAGAAGCTTTCCTTCCAACTTTCATCTTTTATTCCTCCTCGACTAGTAATCCAGCTATATGTATTCGCTTACATATCTCCGCTTCCTTTAATAAAGAGTTAAAACGAATCTATTAGACTAGCAGATATTTCAGATGTGTGAGAAAAGTAAGATTCTACCTTTTCGAATTGTAAAAAATGGTAGATTTAAAGTACTAAATCTGGACAGCAGACATGTAAAATCATGACCTTTGAAGGAGACTGATAGTTTATGATCATATGCAACTAGAAAAATACAGGTCTTTCGACTATCGAAACTTACGTACTTTTGATTTATTCTGAAAATTATAACATTATTTTAAATAGGGGGATTTTTATGAAAAAAGCTGCATTAAAAGTGGTCATGGCCTCAGTTATCGTTTTCCCGCTAATTGCAGGAGGGATTTTGCCTGCAGCAGGTAAAGACAATCAAAGCAGCATGGCCTTGGCTGAATCTCGGATTAAAGTCGAAAATGGCATGACACAGCCCATTTTTTCTCTGGATGATGCCATTGTCGAAAGAGTATTTGTTGAAACAGCAACTGACAGTGATGGAGATGGAAAGCTGGATCGAATACGTGCTGATATTATCAGGCCAAAGGAAACAGAGGAAGGTTTAAAGGTTCCTGTTATTTATGAAATGAGTCCTTACCGTTCTGGAATTAAAGGTGTCCCGGTTTATGACGTGGATACAGAACTGAACTCTGTACCCAAGAAAGGGAAAAGCAAAGGTGAAAAAGGTAACCCTCAGGCAAATCTCCCAGGTTATTATGATGACTATTTTGTACCAAGAGGCTACGCGGTTGTTCTTGCAGAAAGTGTAGGGACAGGCTTGTCGGATGGATGTCCTACAACCGGCGATGAGCATGAGATCCTTGGAACTCGTGCTGTAATCGATTGGCTGAATGGCAGAACGAAAGCTTTTAATGCAGAGGGACAGGAAATACAAGCTGATTGGTCAACAGGGAATGTGGGGATGACAGGAGTATCTTATAATGGAACACTCCCTAATGCTGTGGCAGCAACAGGAGTTGAAGGCCTGAAAACGATTGTGCCAATAGCGGCCATAAGCAGCTGGTATGACTATTATCGTTCGAATGGTGCTGTGATAGCGCCAGGCGGATACCAGGGGGAAGATGCGGATAACATGGCAGAAGCCATTTTAACCAGGCAAAACCCTGAAGCTTGCAGCAATGTCATAAAAGGATTAACGGAAGGCCAGGACAGGGAAACCGGGGATTACAACGAATTCTGGAGTAAAAGGGATTATACAAAGGATGCTGATCAGGTTAAAGCAAGTGTCTTTATTGTCCATGGGTTAAATGACTGGAATGTTAAAACAAAGCATTTTTCAGATTGGTGGCAAGCGCTTGGCGATAATAATGTTCCCAGAAAAATGTGGCTTCATCAAGGCGGCCATTCCAGCCCATACAGCTTCAGACGCGATGTATGGCTACCAACTTTAAATAAATGGTTTGATTACTGGCTCTATGATATTAAAAATAATGTCATGGATGAACCAATGGTTGACATCCAGAGGGAGGATAAAACATGGCATACTGAGGCAAACTGGCCGGCTAAGGGAACCTCTGACGCAAAATTGCATTTTAAACCGGCTTCCGATGGAGGGGGCAGCTTAGAACTGCATCCTGTACCGAACAAGAATAAGGAGAATCAGCATTTTGTGGATGATGCCACAATCAAGGCTGAAGAATTGGCCCTGAATCCTGATTCTTCATTACCTCATAGGCTCGTCTATTTGACGCCTCCATTAGAAAACGACATTCGGATGAGCGGAACCCCGGAAATTCAAATTCGTGCAAGCATTGACCGGAAAACGGCCAACTTAACTGCCCTCCTTGTTAAATATGGGGAAGGAAAGCCGGAAATTGTTACTAGAGGGTGGATGGATCCGCAAAACCTTCACAGTAAAAATAGATCTTCAGGACTGACGCCGGACCGTGAATACACTTTTACATGGGATATGCAGCCGGATGATTATGTATTTAAAAAAGGTGATCGTATGGGAGTAGTAGTTCTATCAAGTGATTATAACTATACAATCAGACCTGGGGCAGGCACGAAAATAACCATCGACCCGGAGAGAAGCCATATAATGCTTCCTGTGCAAGGTGGAGTTAAAGCATTTAAGTAGAAAAATAGAAGGGATCATTTCTGGGTCCCTCTTTTCTTTTTAGGAAAATAGTTGCATTGCCACAATTGAATACATTGAATTAAAATAAAATCTATCTCATAAATATACAAAACTATTGCATCTGGAGGTACATAATGAATAAAAAGAAAGCTTTATCAGGAGTTTTGGCAGCGGGTATTTTGGCATCTGTTCCTTTAAGTGCTGCTCATGCGATCAGCCCAAAGTGGGTCAATGTTAATGTGTCAGAGGAAAAGGAAGGAAGTTTATTCAATAGTGAAAACTATGACTTTATGAAATTCTCAGTAATAGGGACAAAACTTGCAGAAATTGAAAAACAGTCTAATAGAGTGAAAGTGGAGGTAAAAGGTACTTCCGCGGATGGATACCCTCTATATGTCGTGACCATTGCAGATCCGGGTGCTCAGGGCAAGTTCGGTAAAATTCAGGCCTTAAGAAAGCAAATGTTCAAAAATCCGGAGAAAGCCCAGGATTGGATTGCTGATAACCCGGACTTTAAAGTGCCAATCATGATCAATGGGTCGATCCATGGGACAGAGTTTGTGGGAAGCGATGCTGTGATGCAGCTTATTGAACGTTTTGCCACACAGAATGACGGGGAAACAAAGGAGATTCTGGACAATAATATCCTTATTTTTAACGTGGTGCAGAACCCGGATGGCCGTGTGGATGCGACCCGTTTTAATGGCGAAGGAATTGATTTGAACCGTGATTTTATCACGCAATCACAGCCTGAAACGCAAGAAACCGTGTCTCTTATTAAAGAGTGGAATCCGATGGTCTTCCTGGATACTCACGGATATGTGAAAAATTATGCACCAAACAAACAGGGTTTGATTGAACCTTGTACACCTCCGCATAATCCTAACTATGAATATGATTTATATCAAAAATGGGCTAATCATCAGGCAGAAGCAATGGAAGCAGAAATTATGGGAGACAAGGCTCTTTACACAGGCACCCTGTATAAAGAAATGGATGGTGCATATATTCCGCAGCGGGATGATTCCGCCGGCTGGGACGATTATCCGCCAATTTTCACCCCGATGTATGCCATGTATCATGGTGCTTATGGCCATACCCTTGAAGCTCCGACAAATGACGAAGACGGCGTCCGCTGGATGTACAATGCCATTATGGGAGCACTGAAATATTCAACCGATAACAAGGAAGCAATGATTACAGACCAAATTGAAATGTTTAAGCGCGGCATTAATTTTGATCATCCTTTTCATGAAGAAGGGCATTTCCCGAAAGCATATATTCTTCCAGTGAATGAGGAAGATCCAACCGCAGTAAATAAGGCTGTTAATCATTTAATTAAGAATGATATCGAGGTTGTTCAGGCGTCAAAAGCATTTGCAGCAGACGGCAATTCCTATCCAAAGGGCACTTACATCGTTCCAATGGATCAGGCAAAGGCAGGTCTGGCAAACACCATGCTGTGGGATGGTGAGGATATAACAGATGATACACCGGCCATGTATGATATTTCTGCCTGGAGTCTTCCAGAACTATGGGGCTTTGAAGCAATCGCTGTTCAAAATGATGTAAAGGCAGCGGCAACAAAGGTGAATAATGTAAAAGAACAGGGTTCACTAAGCGGAAAAGGGCCATTTATTATTCCGAACAGCTCAGTGAAAGCAGTTCAGCTTGTGAACGAATTGCTTAAGCAGGGGGTTATGGTTAAACGCGACAGCGAAGGAAACTTCTATGCTGAAGGATCAGCAAGTGCTATTTCAGCGGCTGTTAAAGAGTCCGGCCTAGATATCATGTCAGGAAGTGTTCCTGCAGATGCAGAGACAATTAAAGAAATGAGTGTAGGCATTTTAAAAGATGGAGGGATGAACAAAGCGCAATCTCATTCAGGCACGAAACTGTCTCTTGAGAGATTAGGCTTTAGTGTAACGGAATTGACTCCAGCGGAGGTTGCAAATACTGGCCTTGCTTCCCATGATGTCTTTGTTTACAGTGGAACGGAAAATTTAATTTCTTTGAATTTGAGTAATGCCAATAAAGAATTTGGCCTTAAAAATCAGGAAGAACTGGCTGCATTTAAAGCAAATGTAGAAAAGTTCGTTTCTGAAGGAGGAAAATATATTGCTGTAGGTGCCGGTGCTTCCCGTGCAACAAAGACCCTGGGCCTGACAGATGATATTATCAATACTGGAGGATCCAATAGCAACGGAATTATTAAGGTAGATTATAAAGGCACTGGCGCAACAGCAGGCTACAGTAGAGATGATCTTGGATTCGTTTACCGTCCAGTCTGGTATACGGGCACAGAGAATGATGACGTGCTTGCAGCCATTGCTGATGAAGAAAACTTCTTCGTAGCGGGACACTGGAAAAACCGCAGTGCTGCACAGGGCCAGGCCATCATGGTGAAAGAGCAGGATAAGGATGTTACACTAATTGGCCTTGAAGCCGGCTTCCGTGATCATACTGATTACCTCTTCCGATTGCTTTCAAATTCTATTTTTGAAAAGTAAAGTCCCCTTAGGGAGTACCCATTCAGTTTCGGGAGGAACGTATCATTTGACTAATGGATGATTGAATCATATAATTAAGTTAACAAAATAGTTCGGATTCTTCCTGAAGGGGAGTAGCTGTTAAGTAGAGTCGTCAATACGAGATGATAAATCTCCGGCTTTACTGGCAACACAACGTTGCTTGCGAGACCTTTACCATTAATTTGGTAAGGTCTCTTTTGTTTAAAAGGCACTGAGACCAATAAATGGTTCAGTGCCTTTTATTTTTAGGGGAGAGTCTGGAACAGGGAGGTTTAAAATGAAACCATATCAAAAGCTTGCAGAAAGTGTGAAATTTTCCAGGAGCCTTAATTGGACCAGACTTCTTGAGAAAGATGACAGCTTGGAATTTATAGGAGCAGGAAGAAGTGCATTTGCCTTTAGGATAAAAGGAACTAATCTTGTATTAAAAGTATTTTTCCCTGAGTTTAAGAAAATTGCCAGGGAAGAGGCGGAAATTTACAAGGCGCTCCCTGACCACCCATATTACCCATCTCTGTATGGGTCTGGAGATAACTATATTGTGATTGATTATGTACAGGGTTTGACTCTCTTTGAATGTCTCGCAAAGGGAGTCCCGATAGAAGAGGAGAAAATCAGGCAGATAGATGAGGCTTTAAAGCTTGCGAGGGAAAAAGGGCTGAACCCTTCGGATATCCACTTGCGCAATATTATTCTTACAGATGATGGCCATATTAAGATCATTGATGTTGCCCGATTTAAACAGACGAAGAATTGTACACAGTGGGACGACTTGAAGCATGCATTCTATAAATTTTACAGAAAAAAATATTTTCCAAAGAAGATTCCTGTATTAATCATGAATACGATTGCGGCTCTTTATAAAAAACGGATTGTCCGGATGGGTTCCTAAACAGTTCATTTGATATAGCATTTTTCTTTTGAAATAATAAATATCACAAAAACACAGAAAGGGGCGGTATCCATGAAAGTTCTAATCGTCGGAGCAAACGGACAAATCGGAAAGCAGCTGGTAAAGCTTATTAAAGAAGAAGATAAACATACAGTACGAGCGATGATCAGAAAAGAAGAGCAGGCCCGGCAGTTTGAAGATATGGGTGTTGAGACGGCAGTTGCAAGTCTTGAAGGAACGGTTGATGAATTGGCTGAAGCTGCCAAAGGCTGTGATGCAATTGTGTTTACTGCAGGTTCAGGCGGACATACAGGCTATGACAAAACTCTGCTGATTGACCTTGATGGAGCTGTAAAAACAATAGAAGCGGCGGAGAAGGCTGGTGTGGATCGGTTTGTTATGGTCAGCGCTATTCAGGCGAATAATCGTGATAATTGGAGTGAAACGATCAAGCCTTATTACGCGGCAAAGCACTATGCCGACAGAATTCTGGAAAACAGCAGCTTGAACTACACTATCGTTCGTCCAGGCGGCCTGACAGATGAAGCCGGAACCGGCAAAATCAAAGCAGCAGAAAATTTGGAGCGTGGCTTCATTCCCCGTGAGGATGTAGCCAAAACCCTGTACGCTGTCCTGGATAAAGAGAACACCTATAAACGTGCATTTGACCTGGTATCAGGTGAAGAAGATGCAGAAACTGCAGTGAATAATTTATAACTCTTGCCCGGTGTGTATGCACCGGGTTTTTTATTGGCAAAATCAAGTATATATTGTGCCGTTTAGAGAAGATTAAATTATAAAACACAGGTGTCTGCCCATAAGAAAAGGGTAAAAATTATATTGCTTATGGCTATTTATACGCCAAAACACATATAAGTTACAGGCATTGGAAATTCCAATGTCCTTTTCGTTTTAATTGCTTCTCAAAAGGGAATAGGAAGCTGTAAAAGGAATTACATAACTTTCACATTTTCCTCATATAAATGTTGTTTAAGTGTCACAGCTTTTAGTCCGGAACTGGGGAATAATGTGATGTAGTGAGCATTCTGGAGGAGTGAACGAATGAATGTATAAAAAACAGGAACGCATATTAATGTGGCTTGCTTTTACAGTGGCTATCATTATGGGGCTTTCTTTTATTGGCCGCATTTTTGCAGGATAGGAAAAGGAGAATGTTAAATGGGAAATGAAGAATCTGTCTTTTTCAGCCGTGTCTTAACTGAGCTGACATTATCCTTCCACATCATTTACGCAACCATTGGTGTTGGCATTCCGCTCATGATTATGATTGCACAATGGGTGGGGATAAAAAAACAGGATGAGCATTATATTCTGCTCGCGCGAAGATGGACGCGCGGTTTTGTCATTACGGTGGCAGTCGGTGTTGTTACGGGCACTGCCATCGGCCTGCAGCTTTCATTGCTGTGGCCAAACTTTATGGAACTCGCAGGCAATGTCATTGCACTGCCTCTTTTTATGGAGACATTTGCCTTTTTCTTTGAAGCGATTTTCCTTGGGATTTATCTGTATACGTGGGATCGGTTTGAGAATCAGAAGAAGCACATGCTTTTATTGATCCCGGTTGCAATTGGGGCTTCATTTTCAGCTATTTTCATTACAATTGTAAATGCTTTTATGAACGCACCTCAGGGTTTTGACATTGTGAATGGGCAGCTTGTAAATATTAACCCGATACTGGCGATGTTCACTCCCGCCATGCCAACGAAGGTAGCGCATGTGCTTTCAACAGCCTATATGACATCAGCGTTTGTTCTGGCATCAATAGGAGCCTTTCGCCTTCTAAAAGGATCGAATCATATCTACCATAAGAAGGCATTGCTGCTTACAATGAAAATCGGATTGATTTTTTCGATCGCTACAGCGGTAATTGGTGATTTCTCCGGAAAATATCTCGCAGAATACCAGCCGGAAAAACTGGCTGCCGCCGAGTGGCATTTTGAAACAAAAGAAGGGGCACCGTTAATGCTCTACGGGGTCCTTGAAGACGGTGAAGTGAAATATGCGATTAAGATTCCTTATGCACTCAGCATCCTTGCGCACAGCAATCCAAATGCAGAAGTTATCGGACTCGATCAATTTCCAGAAGATGAAATTCCGCCGCTTTATATCCATTACCTGTTTGACCTGATGGTGACTATCGGCATGTGGATGACGGCACTTTCACTCATCTATGTCTTAGGCACCTGGTTTAAAATGCGGTTTGTTAAGTCGAAATGGTTCCGCTGGCTGATCGTTCTGGGCGGCCCTTTATCCATCATTGCGATTGAAGCAGGCTGGTGGTTTGCGGAAGTGGGCCGGCAGCCGTGGATTCTGAGGGGTATCATGCGTACTGAAGATGCGGCAACCTCAAGCGGCCAAGTAGACTTAATGCTTCTTCTGTTTGCAGGCTTATATCTCGTGCTGGCAATCGGAAGCATCATTGTCCTCACTAGAATGTTCCGCAAAAATCCTGTCGAACAGGAATTGGCCGACCGGGAACTGGAGAAAGAAGGTGAGCTGCGATGACTCTTGAGATCATCGGAATTTCCGTCTTATGGCTATTTCTATTTGGTTACGTCATCGTTGCCTCGATTGACTTTGGAGCAGGGTTTTTCAACGCATACAGTCTATTCCGCGGTAAGCAGCATATTTTAACGAGAATCATACAGCGTTATTTATCACCGGTTTGGGAAGTTACAAATGTGTTCCTGGTGTTTTTCTTCGTAGGCATTGTCGGATTTTTTCCGAAAACAGCCTACTATTATGGAACGATCCTGCTGGTGCCGGCAAGCATTGCAGTAGTCCTTCTTGCCATCCGCGGTTCTTATTACGCCTTTACCACATACGGAGGGCTAAGACAAAAAAGGTGGACCTACCTGTATGGGCTCTCAGGTCTTTTCATCCCAGCTTCCCTGTCCATTGTCCTGACCATTTCTGAAGGCGGATTCGTTAGTGAAGGATCAGCGGGACTGGAGCTTGACTATTGGGCATTGTTTACAAGTCCTCTTACGTGGAGCATTGTTGTGCTGAGTTTGGCAGCAGTATTATATATATCAGCAGTGTTCCTGACGTGGTATGCCAATAAAGCAAACGATGAACCAGCTACTGAGCTGCTTAGAAAATATGCCCTTATATGGGCGGTGCCTGCTATCGTAACAGCGACAGGCATTATTGTCGAATTGCGGGATCACAATCCTGAGCATTTCAGCAGATTAATGGACCTATGGTGGCTGTTCGGCATTTCATTCATTCTGTTTGCAGGAACTGTTTATCTAATATGGAAGCGAGAAATGTACGGACTTGCATTCGGGCTCTTGGCAGGGCAATTCCTTGTGGCGTTCTTTGCCTACGGAATCTCGCATTATCCGTACCTGCTTTATTCATACCTGACCATTTATGACGGCTTTACAAACGAAGCTATGGCCATCGCCCTGATCATTGCCTTCATAGCAGGACTGGGATTGCTCCTGCCGTCCCTTTATCTGCTTCTCAGGCTGTTCCTTTTCAATAAAGACTATGTTCAGGGAAAGCGGGACGATCATGCATAGGAGGGAAAACTCATGGCGGAATTTGTGATGTTTTATGCGCCGTTTATTGTGATCATTGCTTCCATTGCCGCGGCTTTTTGGCTGGCGGGGAAGGATGAGCGGATAGAGGAGTAAGTATTGCAGGCAGCCCAATTAGGGCTGTTTTTTTAATGTAAGAAAGGCTAATAAGTACTTATTGCCAAAAAAAGCTGAAACATATTTTTACAATAGTTTAACACGTCCTAAAGAATGTTTTAAATTTCCATCAGTACAATGTCAGTAAAGATAAATCAGGAGGGATCGCATGAAAATAGCTGTTGCCGGAACAGGTTATGTGGGATTAATTACAGGGGTTTGTTTAGCAGAAATGGGCCATCATGTGATTTGTACAGATATTAAGGAGGAAAAAATTCAGCTTCTTAAAACGGGGCGGTCTCCTATTTTTGAGCCAGGACTGGAGCCAATGCTGAAGAATAACCTCTTGAGCAGCCGATTAGAATTCACTTCAAACCCTAAAATGGCCTATAAGGATGCAGAAATAATTTTTATTGCAGTTGGTACACCGGAAAACCATGACGGGACAGCTAACCTGGATTACGTTCATGCAGCAGCTTATTCTATTGGAATGTGCATTGAAAATGATGTTATTGTCTGCACAAAGAGCACAGTTCCTGTTGGGACAAATGACAAAATCAAAGAAATTATTCAAAGTGTAAAGCCTCCGCCCCACCAGGCAGAGGTAGTTTCCAATCCTGAATTTTTGCGAGAAGGCTCGGCAATCATTGATTTTTTCAACGGCGACCGAATAATATTAGGAACCGAGTCAAAAAGCGCAGCAGCAAAATTGGAACAGCTTTATCTTCCTCTAAAAATACCTATTATTAAGACCGATACGAAAAGTGCTGAAATGATTAAGTATGCATCAAATGCCTTCCTCGCTGCCAAAATCAGTTTTATTAATGAAATTGCTGCAATATGTGAAAAAACTGGAGCCAACATTGAAGAAGTTGCATATGGGATTGGAAAAGACAAGAGAATAGGGCCGTATTTTTTGCAGGCTGGAATTGGATACGGAGGTACCTGTTTTCCAAAAGATACAAAAGCACTTGTGCAATTAGCGGGTAATGTACAACACAAATTTGATCTTCTCGAATCGGTTATCAAAGTGAATAATCGTCAGCAGACCTTGCCCGTCAGCCTAGCCAAGAATGTATTGGGTTCCTTAGAAGGCAAAAGAGTGGCTCTTCTGGGTCTTGCATTTAAGCCGGATACAGATGATGTCAGGGAAGCCGCGTCATTAAAGATCGCAAAAAGACTTCTGGAAAATGATGCATCGGTTATCGCCTATGATCCTGCCGCGGTCACCAATGCGAGGCAGGTTTTAGGCGATGAAATTGAATATACGCTGGATTTACAAATAGCCTTAGATAATGCGGACTTGGCTATTATTGCAACGGAATGGGATCAAATCAAACATCTTCCGCTGGAGTTATATATAGAAAGAATGAAATCCCCCGTTATAATTGACGGGAGAAACTACTACTCTCTTCGAGACATCCGCAGACATTCTATCAGCTATATTTCAATTGGAAGGCCATCTATCATACAAGATAAAATAATGGAAGGGAAGATTATATGAAAATAGCTTTCTTCACTGATACTTTTTACCCCGACATTAACGGAGTCGCGAAAACACTCAAAAGATTTACAGATTATCTAAGCGAACAGAAAATCACCTTGAAAATTTTTGCGCCATCCAGCCAATCAGATGAGTATGTTTCTTCCTATATTCGCCGATTCAAAAGTGCCTCTTTTTTCCTATATCCAGAATGCAGGGTGGCTTTTCCGAATTATTTTCAAATCAAAGAGGAACTTGAAAAGTTTAAGCCCGATTTAATACATGTTGCCACACCTTTTAATCTGGGGCTTAGCGGTCTTTACTGTGCTAAAAAGTTAAATCCCTTTAGTGGGATCGTACCATACTGACTTTGACTATTATCTTGAATTCTATGATCTCAAATTTCTGTCAAACATACTTTGGAAATACATGACCTGGTTTCACAGCGCCTTAGAAAAAATCTTTGTTCCTTCGGCAGAAACACTGCAGCAATTAAAGCAGCATGGATTTTCAAATTTGGAATTATGGCCAAGAGGTGTCGACTGCAAGCTGTTCCACCCATACTATGATAAATTATCAGTCCGCAGGCAATACTCCATCAGCAAAAAATACCTTCTCACCTATGCAGGCAGATTGGCATCTGAAAAAAATGTAGATATCCTCCTTGATATAGCGCAATTACTCCCTCCTCATTTTGACGAAGATATTCATTGGCTAATAGTTGGGGACGGACCACTTCGAGCACAAATAGAGGAAGCAGCTCCCAAAAACATGACCTTTACTGGTTATTTAACAGCCCAGCAGCTAGCCGAAGTGTACTCAGCATCAGATTTGTTTGTTTTTCCATCTCCTACAGAAATCTTCGGAAACGTTGTGCTTGAATCAATGGCCAGCGGGACGCCTGTAATTGGTGCGAATGCGGGGGGAGTTAAAAGCATTATTCAGAATGGTGTAACAGGTTATTTGTGTGAACCTGGAAATGCGAAGAATTTCTCTTCTTCGATCACAAGTCTTCTCAAGAACCATCAAGTCAGAACCCGAATGGGATTTGATGGCAGGGAATATGCGTTGACGCAGAAGTGGGATGGAATCTTTGATAATCTAATAGGTCAATATAAAGCGGTTATAGGGGAGAGTGGAGAGAAGCGCGAATCCATTCCGGAGTGAATTTACATAGGATTGCCTTTTCAGAAATAATAAGGGTGCCGATGATGCCAGGAGTTGAACACTAAAAACATGATCGTCCAAAAAAAACAGGCCCAAGACCAAGCCTCAGTTTGGAACTTACATGCCTCAGCTTGAAGGATTCTAAAGGACATAAGGTTATCCCTATATCTTCCTGTTAAAGATCTATGACCCCCATCTTAAATTAGATGGGGGTAGGGGTGTTTGGAGTTTTATAAGAATGGATCATTAGTTTAGGGTAATTAATACTTTCTGCTCTATCCGCAGGTCCCTCCAGTAAGAAGGCAGTTTAAGAGATTTGTAAGATAACAAAGATATTATTTAGGGTGTGCGTTTTAGTTATGTATGAACACGACAGGAGGCTGATAAGCGGAGTGTATAGAGGAAATAAGTTGCGGCTTTTATCAGGTGCAGGCTCTGTATTTTTAGGACTGGGTTTAGTATTGTATCCTCAAATCGAAAAAATGTTGCTGGATTCGAAGCAAAAGAAATTAATAGCAGCTTTTGAAATGATAGGGGAAATGAATAGCACAACAATAACCTCTTCAACGGCTGGAGGGGGCAAAGATACTTCATTGGAAGATGGGATAAGGGGGGTAATTCTTATTCCAAGAATTGATGCAGCGATCCCTATCTTTGAAGGTGCAGATGAAAAGTCACTAAGTCTTGGAGTGAGCATGATTGAACCAGAAAAGCAATTTGGGGTTCATAATGTGGGGATTGCTGGGCATCGTGCATTTGCTTATGGTAAACAATTCAATAGATTGGACGAGCTTTCGGTCAATGATGAAATTGAAATAAAGACACAGCAAGGTAATTATAAGTTCGTTGTTGATCAAACTTTAATTGTGGATCGGACTGAAGTGGAAGTCCTCAGGGATAAAAGCAATCCTTATATTACATTAGTAACGTGCACGCCAATAGGGGAAGAAAATCCTAAAAAAAGACTAATTGTGCAGGCAAAATTAAAAGTTAATGGAATTAAAAAAAACTGAATTAAATGGAATGAAAAGAGGAAATGATGAAAAGAAAATTTAGTATTATTTTTATGACTATAATGCTTTTGATTAACGGTTTAGTTAGTTCAACATTAGGGTATGTCCAGGCCGAGGAACAAGTTCAGCCTGCTGAGGGAGAAATTAATGGTACTGAAAATGAAGCTGGGATTGATGAGGCAACAATAGATCCCGCGGAAACAATTCCTGTACCTGAGCAGAGAGAAACATCGGCAGCGGATGAAAAGAAAACAGAATCTCCTCCTGAAGCTGAAAAGGAATCAGGTATTTCTGAAGAAAATGCCAGCCCTGAAGAATCCGTAAATAAGGACATCCAAACTGAAGAAAGCCCGCAGTCAGAACAGCTTGAGTCAGATGCAGAAACCGGATTGAATTCAGAAGATGCTTCCGGAGAAGAAAGTAAATATGTTTCTGGGGAAGAAACAGATGTAGAAAAGCAAGTGATTACTGAAAACATTCTGACGGATGTAGTGTTAAAGGATGGAGCCGGGAAAAATATTGAGGATATTCGCGTCGACCAAGGTTCAAAGGTGCGGATCGAATATCAATGGTCTATTCCAGCAGGTCATGATTACAGTGGGGGAGCAGTGTTTACATTCACATTGCCTGATAAATTTAAAACGGACCGATTGCTGACAGGTAATTTAGATGGTGGAGCTGGAACATACGAAGTGAGTTCGAATGGTGCTGTCACTTTCATTTTTAATGAAACAATTGATGATGGAACAGGATTAACAGGGAACTTCTATGTAGAGAGAGAATTTGATATGGGGAAATTTTCTGGAAGTACTAAACAGGAAGTTCAGTTCCCGATAAAAGGGACAGAAAAAGTTATTTTAGTGCACTTCAAAAATAATAAGAGTGAAATGGATAAAACAGGGGCAGCTAATAAAGTGATAAATCCCAGTGAAATCAAATGGGTTGTTGATTTTAACTTGGGAGAAAACAAAATGAATAGCACCTTATTTAAAGACACATTGCCAGACGGTTTGGAAATTGATATGGATTCCATCGAGGTTTATCAATTGAATGTAAATCTTGACGGGTCTGTAATAGCGGGTAACTTGTTAAACAATTATACACCAATCAAGACAGCGGACGGGTTTGAAATACCTTTCAATGAAATCGATAGTGCATATCGGGTAAAATATTCAACAAAAATAACTGGTACTGCAGATAAAACATTTACAAATGAAGCGACCGTGTCAAGCACAGACTTATCTGATATAAAGCAAACGGCGAATGTGCCTGTGAAGTTCAGCCAGCCGCTTGGTAAAAGCTCAATAGCCTATGATTCTTCTAATCAAACTATTACATGGGCTATTCAATATAACTATAATGAACAAGAAATACTATCAGAAGATGCGTGGATCAAGGATACATTTGACACAGATCATCAAGTTTTAGTGGATTCGTCCTTTGAAGTCTACACAATGACTATTAAAGAAGACGGTTCGGCGAGCAAAAGCGGCACTCCATTAGAAAAAGGTATCGATTATACAGTAGTGCCGGATGTGTCTGGCTTTAAACTGCAGTTTAAGAATGATGTTGCAACAGCATATGAAATTACCTATCAAACAAAAGCAA
The DNA here is from genome assembly GCF_024519925.1 of Cytobacillus sp. Bac17. Lineage (NCBI taxonomy): Bacteria > Bacillati > Bacillota > Bacilli > Caryophanales > Bacillaceae > Cytobacillus > Cytobacillus sp. Bac17. The sequence continues at coordinate 25,050 of NZ_JALJRC010000027.1, forward strand.
TAAACCGTGTACACGAGGACAGCTATTCTGTAACAAATAAAGCAGAAATATATGATGGCACTTCTGAAAGTGCTACGAGGAATATTAAACAGGTTATTTTCCAAAAAAATTCAGCTAATGTCGATTACAATCAGAAAACGATTGAATGGAACATACTGCTGAATGATGACAATAAAAAAATGGACCAAGTTACGATTACAGATAGCTTTGAAGGTCAAAACCTTAAACTGATTGAAGATAGTCTAATTATTGAAGGTCTAGAACCGGAAGACTATACTTTAGTGCCAAATTTCAATTATGGAGAAGGTTTTAAGATTTTCTTTAACAATTCGATCACCGGCAGCCATCTTATTAAATATAAGACAATATTTGACCCGCGAAAGCCCATTCCAAATGGAGGATATAAAAATAGTGCAACACTAAATTGGTTTGAAGAAGGAGTCCAGCAGTCTCCGATTACGAAGTCAGCTAAAATTGCACCAGATAGCTACACGAACAAAAACGGCAATAAAACAGGTGTTTATAATGCCAGGACAAAAGAAATTACTTGGACGATTGATGTCAATTATAATCTTCATGAAATTAAGGATGCTCTTATCAGGGATTTCTATTCAGGTGAACAAACACTTGTCGAAGATTCGCTTAAGGTACATCATTTGCGCTTAAATGGCGGTCCCGATGGTGTAAGCCTTGGAGAGGAAAAGACCGATTTTTCAATGGAAGTGAAAGAAGATCCTGAGGGGAAAGACGGGTTTGAAATCAAATTGGGAACGATTAATACTGCGTATCGTATAACCTATAAAACAAGTCTAAAAGGTCTTCCGGTGGACGCTTCATACTCGAACAATGCTATATTGCAGGATGGAGATGGAGGAACCCCCATTTTTAAACAATCTGTTTCTGTTCTACCAAAGCACGGCGGAGAATACATCCAAAAGAATGGAACGCAAGGTACAGGGGCAGATTTAGAATTTTCACTTTGGAGTGTCCATATTAATCGAAGCCAATCCTACCTGAAAGCTGCATCCGTATTGTCCGATACATTATCTGAGAATCAAATCCTAATTCAGGATTCTATAAATCTCTATAAAACAGCTGTATCAGAAAATGGTACTTTAACAAAAGCAAATTTAGAAGACCCTTCGAAGTACACGTTAGCTGTTTCCGGAAATACAATTCAACTCACTTTTAACGATGAAGTGGAAGAGTCATATGTTTTAGAATATAAAGCATTTATTAATGCTGATCATGGAGAGGAAGTCAGTAATAAAGTTCAGTTTGCCGGCAAATCGACAGGAGACATCCAAAGAAGTGATAATGAGAAATTTGCAGTAAGTTTCTCCGAGGCTGGAGGAGGTGCTTTTCCTTCTGGTAAAGGCAACTTTAAGGTTGTCAAAACAAATGCGGATACGAATATGCCATTGGCCGGTGCCATATTTGGGCTTTATGATAAGTCAGGAACCGCACTGCTTGAAAAGCTTGAAACAGATGAAAAAGGAGAAGCTGAATTTAAAGCCTATAAATTCAAGAGTTATAAGCTCAAAGAATTAACACCTCCAGTAGGATTTGTTATTTCTGATGAGTATAAGACTGGAAAAGAAATCACTTTTACTGAAACGGATCAAACATTTACCGTAGCTAATAAAAAACTTCTCCAGGCAGTAGAGTTAACCAAATTGGATCAGGCTGATGCTTCCAAAAACTTAGAAGGAGCCGAATTTGAACTGTATAAAAAATCAAATGCGGGTTTCTTTAAGGTAAGCTCACATACAACAGATGAAAACGGTCAAATAATTATAAATGAGCTGCCGCCTGGCGATTATCAGTTTGTAGAAACTAAAGCACCCCTGCATTATCTGCTTGATACATCCCCAATAGGCTTTACGATTGAGGAAGAGCAGACTGCTGCTGTAAAAGTTAAAAAGGCCAATGAACGCGGGAAAGGCAGTCTGACAATTAAGAAGGTTGATGCGGCAGATGAGAAGACTCGATTAAAGGGAGCCGAGTTCGAATTATATGATGAAAAAGGACAGTTTATTGATAGGACAGCAACGGATGCAGAAGGTCTGGCTGTGTTTAAAGATTTACCTTTTGATTCCTATTTAATAAAAGAAACAAAAGCTCCAAGCGGTTATGCAATCGACCCTGCATCGGTTAATATACCTATAACAATCGATGCTCCAACAAAAGAACTGACAGTAAAAAATCATAAAATTATTCATGCAGTTAAATTGACGAAAGCCGAATTAGGCAATCCAAGTAAAACGCTGAAAGAAGCCAGGTTTATACTTATGTATAAAAAGGATAAGAATTCAGAGTATGCCTTAGCAGATGTAAAAGGAGAATATACTACAGATGAAACTGGGGTTATTTATAAAGAAGATCTGGAACCGGGATTTTATCAATTTATTGAGACAAAGGCACCTCCGGGTTATTTGCTAGACACAGCTCCTGTGGAATTTACCATTGAAGAGGAGCAAATTCACACAGTATCATTAACTAAACTAAACAGACGGATCCCTGCAGGTGGAGGAGAAACGCCGGATCCTGAGGGTCCGGGCAATCCAGGCGGAGAGGAGCCGGATCCTGAAGATCCGGGCAATCCAGGCGGAGGGGAGCCGGATCCTGAAGATCCGGGCAATCCAGGCGGAGGGGAGCCAGATCCTGAAGATCCGGGCAATCCAGGCGGAGAAAAGCCAGATCCTGAAGATCCGGGCAATCCAGGCGGAGAAAAACCAGATCCTGAAAATCCGAACGAAGAAAGGCCTGATTCAGAGGAACCACACACTCCCGGAATATCCAAGGAATTAAATCAAAATGGACACCATAGTGATAACGGATTAACCAAGCCAGGAACCACGCTTCCAAAAACAGGGGAAAAGGCAAATATAGGTATGCTTGCTGGGGCAGGCTTTATTATATTTGGCGTTTGGATTCTGCTGTATAGGAGAAAAACAGCTGCGTAGTTAACTAAAGACTTTGATAGATTGATATCTGTCAAAGTCTTTTTATTTAGGACTTTTGAAGACAAACTAACATTGTTTAAGAATTTTGTAAGAGCGGCCCTTTATTATAAGTACTGCTTACGTTTTTTATGAGGGGGTATTTCATGCGTTATGGACATTTACCTGAAGGGAAGTTTGCATGGCTTAGTGAGTATTCAGAGACTGAAATAATGACTTGTCTGCTTTCAATTTTAGATTTTTACAACGTATTTTTTATCGATTCTAATGGAGCTTTTTTAAAATACAGCCAGATATTTAAAAACTTTACTCAAAGCAGGGGTTTTCACATCAGTAATCAGGGGCACATAGCCGATGTTTTTATAGAACTAAAAGACCAGAAACTATTTCAATCCATATTATCCAATGTAGAAATTAACGGAATATGGTCGGGAAAACTTATGTTCATCAGAGGTAGTTCCAGCTATTTTTCCGAGGCACAGGTCAGAATTATGTGCGTAAATGGATATCAGCATCAGAATCCTATATACATGCTTTTGTTTTATAGAGACGACGAAGCAAAGAGTGCAGAGGAAGAGAAATGGAAGGAGCTTGCCTATACGGATGAGCTGACAGGACTTTCGAACTGGAGGAAATTCCGGGAAAAGCTTTCCGCTATCAAAAAAGAAAGAGAGTCGTTTGGACTCTTATTTATTGATATTGACAATTTCAAAGAAATAAATGATCGGCACGGGCATATTGTAGGAGACAAATTTCTAAAGTTATTTGCAAATAGGATCAGAGAATCATTAGGTGAAAAAATGTATGCTTTCCGTAAAAGCGGGGATGAATTTCTTGTCATTGTCGAGGAAGGGGAACAAACAGAGCAGGCTGCAAAAATAATAAAAAGGCGCTTATCTGACGATTTTATAATAGGAAAGTCTGTGAGGGGGGTCAGTGTGAGTATTGGGCTAAGTATTTACCCTTCTTGCGGGATAGATGAGGAATCACTTATACACCATGCCGATAAGGAAATGTATAAAGAAAAGATGCGACAAAGTAACTAAAAATGGAGTATAAAAAGTTTATATGAAGTAAGATGCCCTTTTTATTTGAACACCTAATAACACAGTATTAAAGTAATGAATTTCTTGTTCAAAAGATTTATTTGATAAATGATGGAACTATAATTTTCCGGGTATTAGAAGTGTGTGGTAACTATTTGTAGAAAATTAATGTTTTACGAATTTAAAAATCCTTTGTTATTAGGAAATATTTAAATTATGATAAATCTGAATAGGAATAAAGGTCTATTTATAATAATTGTTATAAATGTTTTGAGAGGAGAGAATGAGGAGAATTGTGGCTAAAATGAAATCATGTACACAACTCCAAGGTTATGAATAAAATTACATTTTTGTTATGTTGGGCACTATCTGTCTGTTTGTCCGGATGCTATATGGAGAAAGAACCCAAATTAATAAAGCCAATTACGTCTAAGGTTGAAGCACCTAAAAGTGAAAGAGTCCCTAAAGGTGTGATTAATCATGTAGCTACCACTCAAAAAATAATGGCGTTAACTTTTAATGGATTAGCTGATGAGCAAACTATGGACAAGCTCTTAAATGAATTAAATCGTTTTGATATTAAGGCAACTTTTTTTCTGCCGGGTATTCGAGTAGCAGAAGACCCTGACTTAGCAAAAGAGATTATAAAACAGGGGCATACAATTCAAAATAATACACTCAATCATGTGTTGCCTGACAAATTGAAATATGAAGAAGCATATATTGAGCTTGCACTGGCTAACAGAGTATTTAAAGAGCATTTAAATATAGAGCCTAAATATGCAAGAACCCGTTCAGGCGATTCATCAGATTCATTTCAGGAAGCTGCTGCACAGCTTAATATGGAGGTTGTTACCTATACTATCAATCCAAAAGATACCCAAATGCAAAGTGCTGAAGAGATCGCCGATTATATTAGGCGCTTTGCGAATAGAGGAGCAATCATCGAATTAAATACTTATATCAACCCGGAAGTAATTAGAGCGATACCATTGATTTATCAATATGCCAGTGCCGATGGATATACTTTGACAACTCTTGAAGAGGTCCATCAGACAAATTATTTAGTAGATGAATTGGTAGATACGAACAATCTGGCAGTTAATACTGACTATAAAAATAGTAGGCCAGCCATTATTGAGAAGTTTTCAACATTAGAAAAAGAGATTGCCCTTACATTTGATGATTGGGCAAGCGATGAAACCATTACAGCAGTGTTAGACATACTAGATAACTATAATGTCAAATCGACCTTTTTCTTAATTGGAAAAGGAGTAGAGACGAATCCACAACTAGCTCGCCTCATTATTGAACGAGGACATGAGGTGGCAAGCCATTCTTATAATCATAAAGTTATTACAACAATGAATCCTCGTGCACTTCAAGAGGATCTTGTAAAAAATGACCAAATACTTACACATGCCCTACAAATAAAGCCACTCAATTATTTCCGGCCTGCCCAAGGTGTCTTAGATGAAGTAACAGCTAAAGCCATTGGGGCAACAGGTGTTGATTATATCGTGCTTTATGATGTGGCTTCTTTGGATTGGGACCTCTCCCTTTCAGAAGATGAGGTATACAATCGGGTGGTTAGCCAGGTAGGTCCAGGAAGTATTGTGGACATGCATATACTGGACGAATCTCACACGGTAAGTATACTTCCGCGAATTATCGAACACTTGCAGCAAAACGGCTATAAATTTAAAAAAATTTCAGAAATGATTCCAAAAAACAAATAAGGAGGATGGCTGTGTAAAGTCAGCTATATACATATGTCTACTCGTGAAATTATAACAAAACCAAGAAAAGACCGAAGAATATTGTCCAATATTCCTGATCCAGAAAGATTGAGAAGAATCCCGGACAGGAGAGGATTGAACGGGCCAGCAGGTGATGTGGATCCAAACAAAGTCTATAAATCCCGTTTAGAAGGGCAGCGCTACGTGGCAAACTTTCCAGTAACCCTTCTCATCCCATCTATGAAAAAAATAGAGAAAAGTCTTTGCGTTGATATTTCAAATACAGGTATACTCCTTGAAGTTGCAGATAATATAGATGAAAGTAAATTGAGCATTGGAAATAGTATTAAGGTAAAATGTACTATCCCTGAAGGTGCAATGCCAGAGGGGTTCGAATCGAGAATTTCAATGAACGCGAAAGTAGTCCGCAAATTTAGCAATGAACATGGTGATAATACTTCCTTTTTTATTGCCCTGCAGTTTGAACAATCAATCGAGCGTTACCTAAAGGGGAGGCGTTGGGGATTTTCAATATTTGCTGCCAGTTTGTTTTTATTTTTTATTACGCTCCTGGTCATATTAATGCGGGCGGAAAGTGTAATTTACTTTAAGTTCAATAAGTTTCTATACTTTTATAGTATATTGGCAGCTGTTTTTCTTCTCAGTCGGTATATATTCGGACTTTTGTATAGAAATGTCCCCATTAATCTAAATTATGAACCCAGTGTTTCCATTATTGTTCCAGTTTTTAATGAGGAAAGTTGGATTCAACGGACAATACTTAGCTGTATTGATCAGACGTATCCAATAGACAAACTGGAAGTCATTATTGTAGACGATTGTTCAACAGATAAGACTGCTATGAAAGTAACAGAAATTATGGAGATCATTCACAGAGAGGGAGAGCGGTTTAATACAAAAGAACGCCTCCGTTTTCATATTTTACCTGAAAATGGGGGGAAGAGGGAAGCGTTAGTCGCAGGTGTTGAAATGGCTCGGCATGATCTGGTTGTGTTTGTTGACTCTGACAGCTTTCTGGAGCCGAATGCAATTCGAAATATAGTTCAGCCCTTTCAAGATCCCAAAATGGGAGGGGTAGCAGGCCGAACTGAAGTCGAGAATAAATTTACTAATGCATTAACAAAGCTTCAAACTGTTCGCTACTATATTGCCTTTCGAATTATGAAGGCTGCGGAATCAACTTTTGACTGTGTTACCTGCCTGTCAGGTCCACTTTCCTGCTACCGTAAAAGCTTGGTACTTGAAAATGCAGATGCATGGCTTAAACAGCGCTTTCTTGGACATCCAGCTACATTTGGTGATGATCGAAGTATGACCAACTTTATCTTGAAGACCCATCGAACAAGCTATCAGGACCAAGCAGTCTGTTCAACTATTGTTCCTTCAAGCTTAAAGACTTTCCTGAACCAGCAGATGCGCTGGAAGCGCTCTTGGCTTCGAGAATCTCTGCGTGCTCTTTCGTTTATGTGGAAAAAGGAACCATTCATGATGGTCTTTTTTATTGTGGGTTTAATCGTTCCAATCGCTGCTCCAATTGTAGTGATGTACAATCTTTTGTATGTGCCATTAATGCATGGCATTTTCCCTGCAACTTTTTTGCTGGGTCTGCTGCTGATGGCACTAATGATGAGTTTTGCACATTTATTCTTCCGCAAAAGTAAGCTGTGGTTTTTTGGATTCGTGTTTGTGCTTTTTTATGAGTTTGTTCTACTTTGGCAAATGCCTGTGGCTTGGATAACATTTTGGAAATCGACCTGGGGGACACGGGACACACCACAGGACGTATTGGTAAAAGAAAAGAAGCTTGAAAAAAAGAGAGTGCGTGCAATCAAGAAAAAACAAAATGCAGATTTAAAGAAGGGCGGATAAAATGCTGTCTCATTCGGGTGAAAGCAAGTTCAAACATCATAAGAAAGACAGAAGAAAGGCTGTACGTGCAATCATTCAGATAGCAGCTCTTGCTTTTCTATCTGTAATAATAATTCGATCGGTATTCATCACTGACACATTTGATCCGCTTTCTGAAGATAAGATGATAAATTCAGAAGGTTTTATTGCCCTTTCTTATTTTGGTGTAGACCGGTCTGGTTCACCAAAATATATATCAAAAGATGAGATTAGGAAGCAATTAACCACACTAAAGGAACAAGGTTTTGAAACAATCTCACAGCAGCAAATAATCGATTTTTATCAAAAGGGAAAGCCTTTACCTGAAAAAGCCCTTTTTCTATCATTTGAAGATGGGCGAAACGATTCCAGTATTTTTTCCCAAAGAACTTTGGAAAAGTTAAACTACAAAGCAACTATGTTTACGTATGCTGATAAAATGAGCACAAAAGATACAAAATTTTTGAAGCCGAATCACTTGAGTCAAATGATCAAGAGTGGTTACTGGGAATTAGGCTCAAATGGGTATAGACTCACTTACATCAACATCTTCAATCACAAAGGACAATATTTGGGGGAGATTGAAGAAAATAGAGTGCCAAATAAAACATCTATAGAATATTATAATCATTACTTAATGGACTTTTTGAGAGATGAATATATGATTCCAAAAGAAACAAGAGCAGAAATGGAAAAGCGCATTTCTTCTGATTATAGACTAATGAACAGTATTTATAAAAAACACTTTGGAAAAATGCCAAAAGCGTATGCAATTATGCATGCTAATTCGCTTTATAATGATATGCACCCATCGGTTGAGTCTGTAAATGAAAAAATGATCAAAGAGAATTTTGCTATCCATTTTAATCGTGAGTTAAATTCCTATAATAGTAAAGAGGATAACATTTATAACTTAAAAAGACTTCAGGTTGCTCCTTACTGGCCTACTAACCATTTATTAATGAAGATACAAAATGATTCTAAGAAGTCTCTGGACTTTGTTCCTGGAGATAAAAAAACCAGCAGCAGATGGACGGTAACAAATGGAGTGGGGGAATTTGACCAGGACAAAATCATTTTGACCTCGAAACCAGGAGAAGAAGTCAGAGCTACTTTAAATGAAGGGCTCCCATCTTCCTTTACTGCCAGTTTTGATCTGAAAGGTAATGTAATGGGAAAACAGACAGTATATATCCAGGGATCAGGACAAGAATATGTCAAATTGGCTCTGGAGAAAAATAAGCTGTTTGCATATCATAAGAAAAAGCAAGAAGCAGAAAAACTTATTTTTTCACAGCATTTAAAGGAAATAAAATGGAGCGGTGAAGATTACGCATTTAACAAAGCAACAAATTATGATTATTTGGATACACAGGAAGGAAGTCGTATACATAAAGACGAATACCCAAGCACACTTAAAAATGATCACCATTTGATTTTAACTTTAGACAAAACATCATTAAAGGTTGAGATCAATAATCAATCCTTACCTTCTATCGATCTTCCGTTTGGCAATTCTTCTTACAGTTTAATATTAGGCGGATCGAATATTGCTCAGCAAACAGTTCATGAGGCTTATAGTGATAACATTTATGATTCTATTATTGAAGATGTTACCATTCAAACTGAAGGGAAAAACGTTTACACAGTGTCTGGTTCGAGAATAGAAACTTTACTCCGTGAAATCTCAAAGATAGGCTCTAATGTAGTTGATTTCTTTATAGACACATTCTAGCAGGGAGGATTGTGTGTGCCATTTCGTAGATTTCAAAAGTTAGGTATATTGACTATAATATCTGTATTATTGGCTGCTTGTACCTCTTCTCCGAATAAAACGTTACAGGGTACAGAACAGCAAGATGGAAAATCTAATATCAGCACTTCTTTATGGCTTACGGAATGGTCGTACGAAGAAAGCCTGAGGGAAGTATCTAGTGTCATAAAAGACATAGATAATATAATGTTATTTACAACTTATTTTAATGAGTCGGGAGATTTTCACCATACTGAAAACTCGGACAAACTCATAGAATCTGCTTTAATGGATCAAGAATTAAGTAAGAAGAATCTTTTTATTACGATTGTAAATGATCAATTTTTGAATAATGGCTCAATAGTTCAAAAAAACCCGGAATTACTAGAAGAATTACTAAGATCATCTTTAAGCCGCAAAGAGCATATTAAACAAATAGTGGAATATGTAAGACAATACCCGGTTGATGGCCTAGAAATCGATTATGAGAATATACCCATTAATTTAACAGAAGAATTCTTAGCATTTACAAATGAACTGCATAACACATTAGCTAAAGATAATCTTTCCTTAAGAGTTCTGCTTGAACCAGGTTTCCCTATTGAAAAACATCCCTTATCGAACGAAGTGAATTATGTTGTTATGGGATACAATCTGCATGGATACCATAGTGGTCCGGGGCCAAAAGCAGATTTCGCCTTTTTGGATAGTCTGGCAGACAAATTTCCAAATAAAAATGGAAATAAGGAAATAGCTTTGGCCACAGGCGGATTTAGCTGGGAAGGAACAAAAGTTGCAGGACTTACAGATAAACAGATAAGTGACCTTGTTTTGAAACATGAGCCTGATCTTCAGCGTGATGAAAAAAGTGGAGCTTTGTCCTTTGTGTATTATGAAAAAGGTAAAACAATAGAAGTTTGGTACGCTGATTCTACAACCTTAGTACTTTGGAGTGAGCGTTTAAAACAAAATGGGGGATATAAGAACATTTCAATTTGGAGGGCTGGAGGGCTAACAGAAGGCACTCTGGAAGTTTTCAAACAGATTAAGGAAAACTAGGGATACTCAATGAAAATAAGTGGTGTAAAGACTATTAAGTATACCGATAAATAATCAATTCAGTGCTAAAAAGTCTTTATTAACTGATTGTATATAGCTAGTGGGGAAATACATGAACAATATATATAAATGAGTATATGAAATTACCAATAAAAGTTCAGAGGGCTTTGGCCATCTGAACTTTCTTAATCAAAGAGCATAGAGTAAAGGTCTCTTACTTGGGGGGCAGGGCTTAATGACATTTCTTCTTCCAGCAGCTTTTCGTAGCTCTGATAGGTTCGTATGGCTTCTGACCGCCAGCCTATTTCAGCAAAGGTTTGAATGAGATTAAGTACAGCATACTCTGAATATGGCTCGATTTTTTGGTAGATTTTTAAGTATGATAGGGCTTTTAAAGGATCTTTGTATTTTATATCCTTATAGGCCTCTATCAGTAAGTGAAGTATGGTTACCTGATAGGTTTCGGAATATTCATAAACCCATTCATACGCGTTTAGCTCCAAAAATGCGCCTTTATAAATTTCGATTACCGACTCAATTGTTTTATGGTCCAGCACTTTACTGTTCACTACACCGTTAGCTAATTTATTAAATTCTTCAGCATCAAAATATACAGAATCAAGCAGTAAACAGTAAGATTGGTTCAAAAAGCGAATTGCATCTGAAAAGCCTAATCCAGAAAGCGTTTTTCTTAAATGCGACAAACTGGTGTGCAAATAGGTTTTTGCATTTTTATAATCATGCTCTGGCCAGATCTTTTCTATTATAATGTCGCGGTGTACATATTTTCCCATATTTGCCGTCAGGAATGCAAAAAGCTCTTTTGCTTTAGCCGTCTTAAATCGCAGCGGTTTATCATCAAAGTATACATGAAGTTCACCAAAGCAATAAATATTAAGGGACGATTTGGTTTTATTCAGTTCTGCGCCATGCTGTGACTTAATGTGTTTTTGCATACGGACTATCGTTTTCTCCAGCCTCTTGGCTGTAACAGGCTTTAGCAGGTAATCGATGCTGTCAAGTTCAAATGCATTGACGGCATAGTTTGTATGTCCGGATACAAAAACAATTTGGGTTGAAGGGTAGGAAGTTAAAATTTCCTGTGCCAGTTCAATGCCGTTTATGTCTTTCATTTCAATATCTAAAAATATTGCATCTATGGATTCGGTTTTTAAATCTCTCAAGATATTCTCGTGTGAGGTATAACTTCTGACAATTTTCACATCCGGAAAAACACTCAGTTTTTTTTTTAGTGCAAGCAGTGAAAGTTCTTCATCATCTACAATAATGGTTCTTATCATTATGCCCTCCTTTTAAAAATTACTAAGTATTTCCTTTTCTGGTATTATACCTTACTATTATTAAAAAGCATAAAAATATGGAAAAATGTGATGCAAGTGGGGAAAGATCTGTCATGCAGCGTAAAATATCAATTTTTGTTTCTATCTTAGTCTGCGGTTTTACACTAATCAGTATTATTAGAGAGTCTAGTTTAAACTGGGGAAATCATTCTGCAGTAAAAAAAGGTCATTTTCACCTAACATCATCCGTTGACCTTGAGGAATTAAATGGGGAATGGGAGTTTTATCCTGAGAAATTGATTGACCCAGCAGCTCTTGAGAACAGTAATAAAAAGCCTATTTTTTTAAAAGTGCCGATGAAGTGGGATTCTCTATATAGTTATAAAGACCATCTAAAAATTGAGGCGGGAACCTATCGGCTAACTATAACTGTCCCAGAGGACGGAATGTATGGATTCAGAGCGGAGTCTATCAGGCAATCCAGCAGAGTTTTTATTAATGGAGAAGAAGCGGGTGGAATTGGTAATCCAAGTATAAATAAAAAAGAATATGATTTCCGTGAGGGCCCCTTTTTATTTTTCGGAAAAAGCAAGGATAAACAAATGGAAGTTATTATTCACGCTGCCAATCGAGCAAGTCCTAACGGTGGAATTGTAAAACCCATACTATTCGGCGAGGCAGACCAAATAGTGCTTCAAGCCGCTCAAGAGAAGCAGACCGAGGGATTTATTACAGCAGGATACCTGATTCTGTCTTTGCTTATTTTATTTCAGTATTTCCAGCAAAGACACGCAAAAAATGAACTGTATTTTGCCGCATTCTGTTTTTCACAAAGTATTTACATATCTACCCAAAAAGAAAAACTTATCTATTTATTTTACCCAGACATCTCCTCTAAGGTGCTCTTAAGCCTACAGCTGGGTTTTATTCATTTATCGGTTCTGTTTTTTCTATGGTTTGCCCATAGTACATTCAAGAAGCAGTCTTCAATAAAAATAACGAAGTGGATGTCTATTCTGCTTATTATAAAAATTGCCTATATAAGTATAACGCCATTATTATTTTGGTTTTATTCATTGATACCTATGATATTTATGCAGGTTAGCCTAATTGGTTTACTTGGGAGTGTTTACATCTATATCCTGTTTATCCTTTTTCGAGCTTACAGGGAAAAGGTGAGCGGATGTGAATATATTCTAACTGCTGCCATATCTTTCACCTGCTATGGTGCTGCGTTAGGCATTGAATTATTGCTGCAGATTGATATAGGCAGGATACCCTTGTTTTTATTTTTAATCATGACGATAAGCCTGTCTCTCTATATAGGCTATTTAAGACAGCTTTCTTTTATTATGATTGATAATCTCTCAAAAGACTTGCTGGTCCAGGATCAGCTAAAAAATGAGTTTTTGATCAAAACATCCGATAAGTTAAAGGAACCATTGCGTACTTTTATGTGGCATTCCAAAAAGTTAATGGAAGGTAAGGAAGGGCCGTTAAATAAAAGGCAGCTTAAATATATCCTGGAGATGCAAAGTTCAGGGAAAAAAATAGATCGTCTAGTAAACAACCTAAGGCATGCAAGTTCCAGTATAAACCATTCATTGAGATTAAGACCAGTTCCTCTAGACGTTATCTCAGAAATGGTGCTTGAGCTGCGGGATGTCCTAAAGCTTCCTAATGAAGTCAAACTGGTAGATGACATACCCAAGAAGATGCTAAGTGTAATAGCTGATAGCAATATATTGAAAGAAGTAATTTTCAATGTGCTCGATAATGCTATTCGGCATACAGCTTCAGGTGAAATTCGCATCAGGGCTTTTAGAGTGAGAGAGAGTGTGCATATCGAAATATCAGATACGGGGCAAGGGATGGATTCCTTATATCTGGAAAAAATATTTGAAACATTTTACCAGATACCTAACCATTCCAAACATGATGGGATTGGAATTGGCCTGAGCATTTCAAAGAAATTTGTCCATCTTATGAAAGGTGAGATTTGGGCAGATGCTTCAAAAGGCAGAGGATCAACCATTACTATAAAGCTCCCAGCCGATAAAAATCTTTTTTACGAAGATAAAGATTTACTTGAGGAAGTTTCTGCTGACTTGGAATTGTTACGTGATTATCCTGGAGAAATTGGCAATCATAGCAAAAAGGAAATTGTATTTGCATGTGCCAATACCGAAAATAATCAATATCTTAATTACTATTTAAAGAGTTCTGGTTACTCGATTACAATTTCTCATGATGAAAAAACTGCTTTTGAAAAGGTTGAAGGTGTGATGGCGGATATGCTGATTATTGATTTAAATTTGGGGAATCAGTCTGGAATTGCACTTTGCCAAATGATTAGGAAAAGGTACCTCTTAACAGAACTTCCTATTCTCATGATTGGGTCAACAAATCAAATAGTGCCGATACTCGATAGTATGGAAATTGGAGCCAACGAATATATTCAAAAACCAGTTGATAAACTGGAGTTACTGGCCAAAATCAAATCCTTATTCGCTATGAAGGATTCTGTTAGCCAGTCCATTCACAATGAATTAAGTTACTATCAAGCACAAATTACACCGCATTTTTTATATAACACTATGAACACTATCATTGGGCTGAGTTATCAAAACGCGGATAGGGCAAGGGATGCGCTTGAACATCTGGCAGTTTACTTTCGATCTAAACTAGATTATACAAAGCATCATAGCATGGTCTCGATAGAGGAAGAAATGGAACTAGTCGAATCCTACTTAGCAATTGAAAAAATCAGGTTTGGTGACCTATTATTCATTGATTGGGATATAGATGAAAGCATAGATATAATGCTTCCATCCATGACAATTCAGCCGCTAGTAGAAAATGCCGTTCAGCATGGCGTTTCCAAAAAGAAAGACGGTGGACGAATTAAGCTATCCATTCGTCAAAAAGGAAATAAGGCTGAAATAGTAGTAGAGGATAACGGAATTGGAATGTCAAAGGAAAAGCAAAATCAGCTTTATAGGGGATATAACCACCGGATAGGCTTCATTAATCCATATACCAAGGTGAAATTAATAAAGAATGCAACTTTTGAATTGATAAGTGAGGAGGGGAAAGGGACAAAAGTAATCATTACAATGCCAAATGAGAGATAAATTCTAGACGAAGAAAAGCTGTCCCCATTATTAGGGACAGCTTTTCGTGTTTAAGTCTATAAAAAAATAATAGGATTAAGGTTCACTTTAAATCGACTATACAGTTTTTCTTAATACTGGATATTATTTGAAAATAATAGTAAAAAAGTATGGTTATATAATGGCTAGGACTACATATATTTGTTTGAAGAGTCAGGTTTTCTCGAATCAATGGTGAAAAATGAACTATCAATTCGAGGAGAAAAATTCTTTAAACGGAAAGGTGAATACTATGAAGGTTTTGTTAACAGGCGGAGCAGGATTTATTGGTTCCCACATTGCCGAAGAGCTTATTAAAGAAGATTATGAAGTCGTTATTTTGGACAGTTTAGTAACTGGACAAGAACACAATATTCCTGCCGGGGCTAGATTTTACCATATTGATATATGCGGAAATTTAGATCCAATTTTCCTGGCAGAAAAACCGGATTATGTAATTCATCAAGCTGCACAAGTGTCAGTTTCTAATTCATTGATTCATCCAAAATTAGATGGAGAATCAAATATTATTGGAACAATCAATCTTTTGAATGCATGTGTAAGGCATCAAACGAAGAAATTTATATTCGCATCCACAGCTGCATTATATGGAAATCCAAACTATTTATCGATTGACGAAGAACATCCTGTATCACCTATATCCTTTTATGGTTTATCGAAACTAAATGCTGAATCCTATATTAAGCTTTTTTCAGATTTGTACGGACTGTCTTACACAATTTTACGGTACTCGAATGTTTATGGTATGAGGCAAGATACAAAGGGTGAAGCAGGAGTAGTTGCTATTTTCATTGAGAGGGCAATAACTGGTCAATCCATGAATATTTATGGAGATGGTTTCCAGACAAGAGATTTTGTATTTGTAAAGGATGTTGCCAAAGCAAATGCAGCAGCTATTCTTTATGGTGATAATGAAATAATTAACATAAGTAATAATACTCAAACTTCCATTAAAGATATTGTAAACGAGCTGAACTATCTATTAGAGTCTGAAGTTATGCCAATTTACCATGAGGAAAGGGAAGGAGATATAAGGCATAGCTGTTTATCAAATAAAAAAGCTCTTAAATTGCTGAAATGGGAGCCCCGGTATACTTTTATAGATGGTTTAAGAGAAACGGTTGCCTTTATGGACCAAATTCAATTAAAGGCATAATAGTTTTGGAGGTTTCCATGAACGAACATATAGATCTAAAAACATTTTTCAAGATAATGAAAAAAAGATGGCTGACCATTATTTTTACTGTGATTTGCATTTTCCTTCTGACTTTGTGTCTGTCCATTTATGTTATAAAGCCGACTTATGAAGCAACTGAGAATATACTTATCGGCAAGCTGACAAAAAAGGATGGGCAATATGGAGATTCACAGGAACTTAACATGCTGCTTGCTTCAACAATTGATCTAATTAAGAGTCCGATTGTCCTGAATTCTGTTAAAGAACAGTTTAATTTGGAAGATGATGAACTAGAGAAAAAGTTAGCTGTCCAAAACAATCGAGACTCACAAATAGTCAACGTAGTGGTAAGAGGGCATGATTTGGGTACGACCAAGGAAATTGCCAATACGATTGCTAAAACAACAGTGAATAAAATGAATGCTCAGTTTGATGTGCAGGATATAAAACTATTAAGCGACAATGATACAGACCCATCGATTAAAGTTGTCGGAAGTTTGTCATTGAATATCGCAATTGGTCTGGTAATAGGCCTTTTTCTTGGAGTGGGACTTGCCATGTGCAGAGAGTATTGGGATGAATCAATAAAAAATGTAAACGAAGTAGAAATGACTTTGGGACTTTCTGTCCTGGGACAGGTTAATTTAAAAAAAAGCAAAAGAATGTATAAGAATAAAACTGGAGTTAAACATCAGGCATCCTTAGTAAATAATGAAAAAGGGAGACAAATCGGTGTTTAAAAAAAAGAAAATAAAAAAATATACCAAGATGGTCCAACAAAGTGGCCAATCCATTTGTTCAGAGCAAATTCGTATGATTAGTACTTATATAGAACATTTATATGATAGTGAATCCCCATTATTAATGGTAACTTCACCCAGTGAGGAGGGACAGAAATCTATTATCTCTTCTAAATTGGCGATTGCTTTTGTCGAACAGGGAAAAAAGGTGCTTTTGGTAGATGCAAATATTCGCAGCCCTTCACTCCATCATTGGTTTCAGATGAAGAATGAAAATGGATTTACAAATGCAGTTAGGTATGCGGAAAGCATCCATTTGAATAGTAAAGAGACGCTTATTCCAAACTTATTCGTAATGCCTGCAGGTCCAGTTCCTTCAAATCCATCAGAAATATGGGTAGCCAGCAAAATAAAGGATATGGCAAGCTGCTGCAGGACAGAATACGATGTTGTTATTTTTGAGGCACCGCCTATTTTATCTGCATCAGATTCTCAAGTGTTAGCGAGTTATTGTGATGGAACCATATTAGTACTTAAGGAAAACAAGACAAAAAAAGATGATGCGTTCAAAGCAAAAATGAAGTTAGAACGGAAAAACAGCAAAATATTAGGGGTTATTTATCAAACAGGTTAATGCTTAACTAACACGCGGGTGGCTATGCCATTGAAAAAATTACAGAAACATACTATAGGAAAAAATATATTTCACTTATTTTATAGTACCGCCTTATCGAGTGGTTTAAATGCTGCTGCCTTAATTATTTTAGCTAATTATCTGCAATCCTATTATTATGGCATGTTTAGTGTAGCGTTAGCTTTTGCAATGATTATGGGATATTTAACAGATGCCGGGCTGAACAGCATTGTGTTAAGAGAAGGATCTAAGAAAGACGTGGACCTATCAATTCTAATTTCCTCTTATTTGAAGGTTAGAATCATTTTACTTGCTGTTTCTTTCTTATGTGGATTTGCCATAATTCATTTTACAAATGCGTGGAATAAAGAGTTCATTTTAACATCATATTTTTTAATTATTCCTATGGTGTTAGGGCTTACTCTGCAAAGTATTGGAACCATATTCTTTCAAATGATTGAGAGAATGCACTATTGCGGCTTAATCCGGATTATAGCCTCTGTTTGTTTAGTTGTCACATTGTCTGCTGGATTAATATTTAATTTAAACCATTTAATCATCTGCACTTTATACGGCTTTTCTTACCTGGCAGCAGGAGCGTTTGGAATATATAAAGTACGCCAATACGTGCAAATACGAATGAAAAGTTCGTTTCATAAGGGACTATTGCGAAATATTGGATCATTTTCGCTTGGTGGCCTGCTTTTTGTCATTTTACCTCATTTAGGCCCTCTTATTATAGAAAAAACTTTGACCTTAAGTGAAGTAGGCATATTTGCAGTTGCATACCGGATCCCCCAGGCACTGCAGCAAATCCCGTTTATTATAGCAGGAGCTTACTACCCTGTGTTATTCAGGGCATATAATAATAATCAACTAGAGGAGCACTTACATAAAAACATTACTCTTATTAAACTGATGGCATTGGCTGGTATAACGATAACAGTTCCCCTGTATGCTAAATCGGATGCAGTTATCCGTTTATTATTTGGTGAAATGTGGATTGATGCTTCATTTCCGCTAAAGATTTTATCTTTAATGGTTACTTTGCAGGCTATAAATATTGCATTAGCTGACGGGCTAACTACTAAAGGGCTGCAATCTTACCGAACTGCCATACAGGCCATAGCCATTATTACTGGCATCCTTTTATATATACAGTTCAGTAAATCATATGGCATAGCCGGTGCTGCATGTGCAGGAGCGGCAATTGAAGGAATTGCACTTTTGGGGTTTTGGATCTGTAATCCTAATCGCTGGATAATAGCAAAAAAAGCTTTATTTCCATATTTATTATTTTGTGCTATCTGCATCTGCAGTATAAAACTGTTTACTGATTCTCACTATATCATCGTTTTCTTATTTCATTTTCTTCTATTGGTTCTAGTCATTTTCATAGATAAAGAGATGAAGAATATGATTCTTGATGTTATGTCAAGAGTACTTAATAAATGGAGGGTCAAGGAAACGCAGGGAGGATAAGATGGACCAAGGTATTATGATCAGAAAACAAAAAGCCAGCTTCACGCTATTCTTCCTTTTTTTGCTCGTAACTATGGCAAATTATTATATTTACATCGGTTTTGCCATAAAGCCTTACTTGATCTTTTCTTTTTTATATTTACTAGTCCATATAAGTTCATTTTACTTCCAGCGCCTGCATGGATTTGAAGTGGCAATGCTGATTTTTTACTTAATGTATAGTTTTACAGGAGCGTTTGCGTTATATCCTTCTGCAAGTATAAGAATTTTACTGGGGATTATACTTTATATTGCATGTTATTTCATTATTAAATCAATCATCGGCCGTACTAATAATTGGACTATCGAAAGAGCTATTGCCGATGCAGGTGTTTTGTTTAATACCCTAAGCCTCATTTTATATTTGATAGGGCTGCAGAGACTCGGCTTTGACTTTGAGGGTGACAGAATCTATGAATGGGGTGTGATGCTTGACCGTAATTACCCAAGGTTAATCGGAGTACTGCAGGATCCAAATTACTTTGTCTTTTATAATACTCTCTTTTTCTGTTATTTTTTATGCCATTCAAAATCCATGAAAAATAAAGTGGGATTGCTCCTTTGTATTCTTACAAATTTATTAACCTTTTCAAGGGGAGGACTATTAGTATTATTAATTATTCTATGCCTTTATATTTTGAAAGATAAGCCTTTAAAAAGGATAAAGCTTCTAGCTGGGATGGTTGTTTCTCTATCAGCTGCTGTTTACCTTGCGGTCTTCTATATGAAATTAGATCTTTTCAGTATCTTAGGATCTAGAATAGAAGATCTTGCAGAGGATGGCGGAAGCGGAAGATTGGAATTATGGGGAAGAGCCTGGGATTTCTTTGTTTCCAATAAGTATTTAGGAATTGGAGCTTATAATTTTCCCGAATATAATTCATTTCAATATGGTGATTCGCTTCAGGTCCATAACACCTTTTTGGAGATTTTATCAGAATCAGGATTAATCGGCATATCCTGTTTCGGTGTGTTTATTCTTACAGTGTTTATGCAATTGATCCAAAGTAAGTTATATAGAAACAAACCATATCTCTTACTTGTTTTTTTTGGAATAATACTTCAAATGGGATTCCTCTCGATCATTATTAACGATATGTTTTTTTTGTACTTAGCGATCTTATCAACCTATTTGCATAATGAACGGAACAAAAGTCAAATAAATCAGCGAGGCACAGGGATTTATCCTGTCCATTCCGCAGAAAAAATGAATAGGAGGTGAAGGCAAAGCGTGAATATCCTGGTTATTACAGACAAATTAGATTTCGGCGGAGCTGAAATGTATTTTTGTAAATTAGAGAACCTCATGCATGATTCAAATATTACTTTTCACTTTGCAGCAGGACACGGCCAACTGTACGAAAGAATCAAAAATAAACACCGTTTTCACGAACTAAGCAGAACGAGCCATACTCAGAATATGAAGAAACTGGTAAAGGTAGTTTCTGATGAAAAAATTGACCTGGTTCACGCGAATAGTTTAAGGATGGTTCTTTACTGTATATGTGTTAGAAAAATATCTGGCATTAAATTTAAAATAATGTATACAAAGCATAATGTAACAATCCTTGAGAATAGAAGCCGCAGGGTCTTTGCCTATTTAATAAATAGGTATGTTGAAAGAGTTATCACAGTAAGTGACTTTGAAAAAAACAACCTTATTAAGGCTGGGATAAAGGCAAACAAAATTAAGACTGTGTATAACGGAGTAGATTTGAACCAATTTGGCTTTAATCAAGAGGAAAAAGGTGATTTTTTTAAAGTTGGTATATTAGCAAGATTATCTGAGGAAAAAAACCATGAATTATTTATTAGAATTGCAGATCAGCTAAGAGATAAACCGCAAATTATATTTTATATTGCGGGTGACGGTCCGAGGAAGCAAAAAATCAAAACCATGATTGAAACCTGCAATCTGTCTCATAAGGTTAAATTGATTGGTGCTGTGAACAGACCGGAGGAATTTATAAAAAATATAGACATTCTGCTCTTAACTTCTTATCGTGAGGTATTCCCAATGGTTATTTTAGAGGCTATGGCTGTGGGAACCAACGTTATTTCTATAGATCGGGGCGGTATAAGGGAAGCCATTATTGATAAAGAGACTGGTTTTTTAATAAGCAGTCATTCAGCAGAAGAGTTTTGCCGAATAATACTAGAAATGGAATCTGATGAGTCACTTAAATATAAGCTAATTGAAAATGCCAGAAGAAAAGTGGAGGATGAATTCTCATTAGATAGGATGGTGGAAAATACTCTCGGGGAGTATCGGAAGTGTTATTAATATGTGCTAATACAAATCCGCTCTCTAAGCTGGAATTTCCTATTCTGGATTTGAGCCAAACTTCCCCCAAGGACACTGTGAAAAGGAGTAGTGTAAATTGATTTTGGCCATTTTGGATATCGGGTTGGTTTTTTTAGGGTATATAGTGACTATTTGGTTTTACCATGTATTTTCAATACCTGCAGAATTAGAATCCTTAAATTTACTCTGGTTATTGGTACCCTCAGCAGCAGCTTTCATCTTTTTCTATTTCTTTGATTTATATAAGAATTTACGCGGAAATTCTTTAAAAACACAGCTTTATTCCCGTGTTTTACCAATGATATTATTTTCAATCTTCGTTTCCGCTTCATCCTGCTTAGGATCCTTATTGTTTTATCGGAAAAGCTTCTTTATTGAGGCATTCTTTATCCAAATTATTTTGCTGGCGGCCGTTCATGCTGGAATATGGCTTATTGCTAATAATTTGCATGGCCGTAAAAGAGTAATCATTATTTGTGAGGATGAGAATACTGGCCAGTCTTTGGCACAAAAATTCCATAGGCATAAGTGGTTTGAAATTTCAGGATATTTACCTTTAAATCAAATAGCGCATTTAGAAAACTACGTAAATAAATTCGATGTATTTCTCCTTGCACCTACTATAATCGGACAGTTAAAAAGCGACATCCTCAACTTATGCATCAAGAACGGGAAGGAGGTCCTGATCGTTCCTCATGTTTCGGACTTGTTTGTACAATCTGCTAAGTCACAACAAGTTGGTGATATGCTGGTAATACCAATTAATGCTCCTGGATTAAACATTTGGCAGCGGATAATTAAACGGGGTTTTGATGTAGTCACATCAGTAATCCTGCTTGTACTTGCAAGTCCGATTTTTTTACTGTTGCTTATAATAATCCCACTGACCTCTAGTGGTCCAGCTATATATAAACAAGAACGGATAGGGCTAAATGGAAAACCATATTGGATCTATAAATTCAGAAGTATGATAGAGGATGCTGAAAAAATAACCGGCCCAGTATTGGCTGCAAGTAAGGATACAAGGATAACAATAATTGGAAGATTCTTAAGGGCTATTCGTTTAGATGAGCTCCCCCAGCTCCTTAATGTATTGAAAGGGGAGATGAGCTTAATTGGTCCAAGACCGGAAAGAGAATTCTTCATTAGCCAATTTAAAGAAAAACTTCCCGATTATCCTTATAGATTATCAGTTAAACCGGGCATTACAGGGCTTGCTCAAGTATTAGCTTACTATTCTACGACCGCTGAGGATAAGCTGCGCTTTGATTTATTATATGTGCGAAATTATTCCTTTTCATTGGATCTGAAAATTTTGTTTCAAACATTGCAAGTAGTCCTTCAGCGAGATAGAGCTCAAGGATTATTGAAGAATAACAATTATGGACATCAGAATCTAATAAAAAGTCTGAAACAAGATAAGGCAATTTAGAGATTACTTTCTAAGCATTTGTTTATTAAGATATACTCCAACATGAAAAATGAATATTGAGGAGATGCCAAAAATGGGAACTTCATTTCAGGATCTTGTTTCGATCATTACTCCGTCATATAATTCTTCAAACTATATTTGCTCTGCAATCCAATCCGTTAAAGCACAAACTTTTCAGAACTGGGAATTGATTATTATTGATGATTGTTCTTCTGATGACACATTAGAGAAAGTAAAAAAAGAGATGCATGATGAATCCAGAATTAAAGTAATACAGCTGAAAGAAAACAAGGGTCCTGCCTATGCCAGAAATTTAGGTATTGCAGCAGCAAAAGGGAACTACCTATCCTTTCTTGATAGTGACGATATTTGGCTTCCGGAGAAATTGGAAAGACAGTTAATGTTCATGAAAAGAAATCACATAGCTTTTTCATATACAAGCTACAGAATAATGAATGAAAGCGGGGAAAAAGCAAAAGAAGTTATTAATGTCCCGCCAAGAACGACTTATCATAGCTTACTAAAAAATACGGCGATAGGGACACTTACTGTAATGCTTGATATAAGACAATTAGGGTTCGTGCAAATGCCTATATATAGAGATTGTTCAGAGGATTTCGGACTTTGGCTTTCCATTTTATCTAAAGGGATCCATGCATATGGCCTAAATGAGGAGTTGGCTATTTATAGAAAGAGAGAGCATTCCCTATCAGGCAATAAACTCAGATCCGCTCAAAAAACATGGAATACCTATAGGAAAGTAGAGAAAATTAATTTCGCTTCCGCACTATGGTATTTTGCAAATTACTCAGTAAATGCCTTAAAGAAGCATTCAATAATCAGTTAATAGAAAACAGTTAACCGGCTCTCAAGAAAAAATTAGGGGCTGGTTCTTTTCTTTTACTTATTGTTTACTAAAGAATAATTGAAATCAATCATTCGAATTCTTCCAATTTAATTATTAATTTTGGATGCATAGGCTATTCGTTTATTCGTTGAATTTAAAGATACATACAATATAGCAATAAATTGGATGGAGTGAGTGATAATGGCAGAAAATCCAAATATTGTTTACGTTGAAGATTTCGCCGGCAGTACAGCACAATCGAAAATTCAGGCGGCAATAAATTTCGCCTTTCAAAATAATAAAAAAACCGTTATTGCAGCAAATAAGGATTACTACATGACAGGTAACGTTATTATCAAACAGGGGGTGAAGCTGCAAGGCAGTTATGGGACAAGATTTATCATTGGAGCAAACGTTAGAGGATTTGAATTAGAGAGGGATGCTTCGCTGTGGAACGCCAGAATTATGGTTGATTATAAAGGCTACACCAAAGAGGTTATTTATTTGGACGGAAAGCATAAGTACTATAACACATGGCATAATACTTCATTAAATAACATTGTGATAGTAAATTGGTCAGGAACAGTATCAGGAACTGGAATTCACTTGTATTCAGGCGGGAGTGGACATGAAATCTCTTTTGTGAATTTTATGGATATCAAAATTGTAGGATTCGCGAGAGGGCTTTATTTAAAAGCAGTCAAACCTGCAAGCGGATTTGCTTACGTGAATGCAAATCGTTTTGATAAGATTTCTTTGGATGATTGCATTGATAATATTATCTTGGAAGGGAGCGAAACCATTCCAAATGAATGCAGCGGAAATTCCTTCACAAATTTACAGATACAGCCAACACCCAACACTAAACGAATTATGGCCATTCAGGGGCAAATTAATAAAGTTGACGGAATTTGCTGGGATCTGGAGCAAATACAGCATTCGGACCCTATTTTTATATTTAAAGCAGAAAGCAATTATAATTATTTAGACATGAGAACAATACCTGCAAATCGCATTTTAAATAGCGGGAAATCAGGCAACCGCTTCGAAACACTTTAATAAATATTTAATACAGTTTAAGGTTCGACATGCAGTGTTAAAGATTCCTTTAAAAAATCTAGAGGCTTTCTAGCATCTTATTTGAAGTTTTTTTCTTCTGATTGTAGGCAGTAGTGCATACTAATAGTATTACGAGACAAGGGAAATGCAGATACTGCTTAAGGAGTTTTTTTGGGGGGTCTTATATGAAAATTCGAAAAGCAATCATTCCTGCTGCGGGTTTGGGAACTAGATTTTTACCGGCAACTAAATCACAGCCAAAGGAAATGTTGCCTATTGTTGATAAGCCAACACTTCAATA
Source organism: Cytobacillus sp. Bac17 (assembly GCF_024519925.1). Lineage (NCBI taxonomy): Bacteria > Bacillati > Bacillota > Bacilli > Caryophanales > Bacillaceae > Cytobacillus > Cytobacillus sp. Bac17. The sequence continues at coordinate 50,008 of NZ_JALJRC010000027.1, forward strand.
TATTGTAGAGGAGGCAGTGGAATCAGGGATAGAGGAAATTCTAATAATAACAGGAAGAAATAAAAGTTCGATTGAAGATCACTTTGATAAATCTTTAGAACTCGAACTTGAGCTCGAAGCAAAGAAATATGAATTACTAAATGAAGTGCGCTCTATCTAAGAGATGATCAATATTCATTATATTCGGCAAAAGGAGCCAAAGGGACTTGGTCATGCGGTTTATTGTGCAAAAAGCTTTATTGGCAATGAGCCTTTTGCTGGTCTATTAGGCGACGATATTGTATATGGAAAAAAACATGTTTAAAGCAATTGATAGAAGCCTATGAAGTATATAAAACAACAATTCTCGGAGTCCAAACAGTAAATACAAATGAAATCAGTAAATACGGCATAATCCAAGGTGAATATATTAAAGAAAGCATATTCAAGGTAAACAGTCTGATTGAAAAACCCTCTATTAAAAATGCTCCATCTAAGATAGCAATTCTGGGCAGATAAATCATTACTCCTACGATATTTGATATTCTCGAAAATGTCCCTCCAGGATTAGGCGGTGAAATTCAGTTAACAGATGCACTAAAGGAATTGTCAAAGGCAGAATCACTATTTGCGATTGCTTTTGAAGGAACTAGGTATGATGTTGGGGATAAACTGGGGTTTTTACAGGCAACAATTGATTTTGCGCTAAGAAGAGAAGATCTAAGAGAAGAATTCCTTAGCTATCTATTTAAAATTCTAAAGAAAGAAAGAGAAATACTCGTAAAATAAATCGTGGATTCCCTGTTATATAAAATCATCGTTTAGAAAGAATCCTATAATATAATAACTTTGTGTAATTGAAGATATTTGACATTATTTTATAAAGAGCAGCGGCTTTTCAATTCTGGTCCCACCAATGAGCAAAGCAAATGGAACCAGAATAGGAAAGCCATTTTATTTATTCTGACTAATAAAAGAGATAAGGAAAGAGTAATATCCCAAAAGAAAGCAATTTCTTTAATAAAGCGGCTGCTGGTTATGACAAGGAGGAAATCTATTAATATCCTGAATCATAAAGGCATCATATTGCTTTAAGGCAAATTGAGCTTGATACAAGTATTCAATAACAAGAACCTTTGTACCTGATACTCCGCATAAAACCCCCGTTGCACCTTGCCCATTGGTGAATGAAATCCCAACAGGCTGGCCTGTTAAATATCTGATTTTTTGCTGCCAAGGCATTGCCATCACTCCTTCTGTATATCCTATTAGATTGGAAAAAATGGGTGCCTGTATGATTTACCGTGTTGAAAACAAGCTGCAGCTGAAATTTTTATAATAGTACAAGCCTTAAGCAGACAAAGCTTGGGGGAATTACTTAGGTGATATAGACTGGTTATTTAGGCATGCTTCGGCTATCTGCGCATATTTTTAAGAAATTCAGTTCCTCAATCCTGGATTTTTAGGAATGAATACCTGTATCTTCATGAGTAATTTCCTCTCTTAAAACCCCAATACAACAACTTTTAGAACTGTGCAATAATATAATTGTTAATCAGAATATTAGTTAAATTCTGATTAAATCTATCAATATTTTTACTAATCATATATACGGGAATAGAGGGTGAGTATTGGAAAAAGTAATGTTTTTAGTAAAAAAAACAGTCCCAGCAGCAATTATATTATTCATCCTGATGATCATACTTTCCATCTTTGCAAGCATTAGCAGCAACAAACCATTAACCGTTTTTGGATTTAAACCGCTGACCGTATTGTCGAATAGTATGGTTCCTGTCTTTGAAGCGGGGGATGTCATTATTACTAGAGAGATTGATGCAGAGGACCTTAAAGAAGGTGACATTATCTCTTTTTACAACGAAGAAAAGAACCTCATTACCCATAGAATAACATCTATCGTTGAAAAAAATGGGATGTCAGGCCAATAAAGGAAAGAATGATTCTCAAGAAGATGACAAGGTGGTGGAAAAAAGATGCATTCGTCAGCCAAGGTAGATCCATCCATTGACCTTTCGAGCAATCAGCTCGTTTCCATTATCATAGGATTCAAAACGAAACCTGCAAAAATAGCTGTTTTAGAGGCGAAAGAGAAAGGAATCACGCTGACATTAGAGGAAGCTAAAAGGCGAGTTGAACAAAGTCATCAATCGTTCCGGGAACTCCTCTCATTATTAGATGATAATAAAGTGCCGTATCGGATTAAACACACTTATAAGGCTGCTTTAAACGGAGTTTCAATGGAAATGCCAGCAAATGAAATAAATCGACTATTGGGTTCTTCCGTTATTTCTAAAATCTATCCAGATAAACAAATTCAGCTTGACCCGCCCATAAATCCTTCAGACAAGGTGTAAAAGAGAACGGTCAGTTAGTCTAACTTAGTATTTTTCCCTTTAGACAGTTAGTTAAATAGATAGCTCAAAGAAATTAAGAACCCCAGCTCTTCAGATGAAGTCAGCTGGGGTTTTTAAATTTGTATATGTGAAACAACACTTAATATATAAGAAAATGTTCGGTCAAAGTGACATGGGTTGCCAGACAGTGTTTTATCATAAAAATCAACTTGATGAAATTTGCGGGAAATAAAATTATATCAAATATCAATATAATAAAATCCTAACTTAACCATTATGAGGACGAACTTATACCGGCTTCAGTAAATGGTCGCGATAAAGGTTAGTGAGAAAAATACTATAGTACTCCATGCGGAATTCAATCCATTGACCGGCGCTACTTATTACACTCAACATGGAACCCATATTACCGGCATTATTGCGGGCCAAGGTGAAAATAAATCCGATTATGCGATGACAAGAGTTGCGCCGGATGCGGATATTTTTGCGTATCGTGTATTAGGACAATATGGTTCCGGTACAACAGAAGCATTTTAGCTGCAATCGATCGGGCTGTAGCAGATGGAATGGATGTCATCAACCCTTCTCTGGGAATGTCCTATAATGATCCTCTTTATATCTCAAGTATGGCATAAAATAATGCGGTGCTGGCGGGTGTAACGTCGGTTGTTGCTGCTGGAAACAGCGGTGACAGGATGTATACACTAGGGTCTCCAGGTACAGCTGACTTAGCGATTACAGTAGGAGCGAGCGATACATCAGAAACCATTGCAACGTCCAAAGGTATCTTAGAAGTTGTTTCCTCAGATTTAAAGCTGATGGCCGAGGGGACATGTGCATTGTCCCGATTGATTACTTTTCTTGGGTCATAAATCTTCCGCCTTGTCTTCACATAATGTTCGAAAAAGAGAAATCCGCTGTTTCAAAAAATAAATGTTTTCGAATCTTTTGTGGTTTATATTCGTAAATTAAAAAGTGTGAGGAAGCGGGGTGATGATATTGACAAAAACGAGAAACATGATGACGGGCATTACATCAACGGCACTTATGCTTGGTCTTTCCGGCTGTGGTTCAGAATCTCAGGAAATTCCTCCTCCGCCTGAGGATTCGAGCTGCAGTGATTGGGAGTGGGATGAAGATGACGGGGTATGGGAATGTGATGACAGCCGTTCCAGTTATTATAGACATTATTATTATGGGGGCCAATATTTTAAAAACAAAACAGCTTTGTACAAAAGCAAGGATTTTCTAAACTATAAAAATAGCACGTCTTTTAAAGGGGGAAGTAATTCTGAATCGGGACAGAAAAGCTCTGGATTTGGAAGTGGCAAAAAGAGCTACGGAGGATAAGGTAAAGAATTGATGAAAGGGAGTATGTTTATGAACTTATATGTAAATTTTGCTTCGTATTTAGGAGTAGCGCTGCTTCTTTTGGCTGCCGGAATTGTTCTGTTTATGATCAGTACACCAAAATTGAAGGAAATTAGCTTAATTGCCGAAAAGAATGTTTCGGCAGCATTGGTGCTTGGAGGAAAGATTATTGGTCTTGCCATTGTTTTGGGGGCTGCAGCTGAATACTCCATCTCACTTTTTGACATGGTCATATGGGGAATAATCGGCATCGTTTCGCAGGTGATTGTATTTATTTTGGCAGAAGTTATCACCATTCGTTTCAGTATACATAAGGCAATCGAAGATGATAACCGTGCTGTAGGTGTCATGCTGTTTTCCTTATCATTGGCAATCGGCTGGATCGTGGCAAAGTGCCTATCTTACTAAGAAAGCTGGTTAATAGATGAAAAAGCTGACGTATTATATCGACAAAGGGAAAGGCGAATACGAACCTTTTTATGAGTATTCTGCTCAATCTGTGGGAATTGATGAATTATATGCCAGGCAGCTATGCACTTATTTTATCATGAGAGGCCAGCAGTACGAGCTTATTTCCAACGAGATGGATGGAGAAGAGGAGATTCTCGTCATTAAAGACATAGGAAGAAATCCACACGTGCTGGACGAAAAAGTTTTCCGCGGAAAAGGGCTGAATATCGAGATTCGCAGGTACCGTGAAATGGAGAATTATAAACTGCTTTCCATTATCCCTTGTCAAACGCATTTTGATATCATTCGCTATCTTTTAAAAGATATTGTTGATATCCCCGGAATTGGGCAAAAGCAAGTGACTTCTACTGAAATCGACGAGGACAGGGGCGTATATGTTCTATATATCAAGGACATAGGAGAGAAGGAATAGTGGATAAAAAAGCCTACCATGATAAAAGAAAAAGGTTTTACCGCAAAATAAATCATTTCTGGGCCGATCTATATGGGGAAGAATATGCACTATATGATATTGCCTATATCGATAGAACTGAACGTGAACGTATCCGAACTGTCAGTGAAAGAATTGGCAAAATATTTTTTAAGGTGTGCAGCCTGCTTCGAGAAGTGCCAGATCGGACACTTATTGAAATGGGATTTCCGAAAGAAACGCTTTCGTTCATCAGACTGAAAAGCATTGCCTCAGAAAGCGTTATTGCCCGGCTTGATCTAATCCCATACGGAGCTGGCTATAAATGCATTGAAATCAATGCTGATACCCCAACATTTATTAAAGAGCTTTTCCATGTCAATAGTGAGGTGTGCAAAGAATTTGCAGCAGAAGACCCAAATGAAGGAATGGAACGTCTACTGAGTAAAGAAGTTTGTGGAAGCATTGAACAATATGCACGGAAATTGAAATTGAAAACACCTAATGTTGTCTTTACTGCCCATGAAGACAACCTCGAAGACCGGGAAACAGTCCGATATATTCAAAAGCTTTCCGGTGTGGCTTCTAATTTTATCCCTCTTCATAAACTGGAGATTCAAAGAGGAATTGGGCTTTTTGATGAAAAGGGATCCAGAATTGATATATTGTACCGTCAAACTTTCCCGATTGAGAACTTAATTTCCGATGAGGATGCAGATAGAAACAGGATTGGTTTATGGCTCCTGGAACTGGTCGAGGCAGAAAAGCTTGGGATTATAAATCCCCCATCCGCATTTTTGCTGCAAAACAAAGCGGTACAGGCGGTTATTTGGGGATTGCACATGGAGGAACATCCATTTTTTACAAAGGAAGAGCATGTATGGATTGAAGAATCCTTCCTTCCAACCTATCTTGAGCCTGATATTTTTATTATGTCAGGGCTGCCATTCGTCAAAAAGCCTGTATTTGGAAGAGAAGGAGATACGGTCGAAATATATAATCATGAAGGCTCCCTCACCCATGCTGACGTCCAGCAATCATATACTGAATATCTGCCAGTTTATCAGCAATATGTAGAGCACCCTGCTGTTGATTTCAATAGTGAAATGGGAAAACAGAAGGGCAGACTTTTATTGGGAAGCTTCCTTCTTAACGGCAAACCGTCGGCTGCAGGATATAGAATAGGAGGAGCGATTACAAATAATCTCTCCTATTATTTGCCGTTCGGGATTAAAAAAGGGGGGTGAAAAAAAATGTGGATTCTACATAAAGTTTTTTTAAAAATGACGAAAATAAGTATATTTCAAGCATCGGCTCTTGCACTATTTCTCATTGTCTTCAGCAGCATTACGATGAGGGCAGCCGAGCCGGAAACATTTCCGCGCTTTATTGATGCTCTGTGGTGGACGATGACAACACTTGTCACAGTAGGCTATGGCGACTATTTTCCTGAAAGTGATTTTGGTCGAATCTTCACCATGCTGCTGCTTTACACATTTGGCATTGGCGCAATGGGTATCATCATAGGGAAAGTCTTTGAAAGCTTCAGCATGTACCGGAAATGGAAGGAGGAAGGACGATTGACTTATTCGGGAAAAGGGCATTACATACTAATTGGTGCATCAAAAGAAAAATTGGAAAATGTGGTAGAGGAGATCCTTCACAGCAAGCAAAAATGTGATGTTGTCATTGTTGACCATTCTGAAAGAACACCCATGGAGCATGAGAGGGTCCATTTTGTCAGCGGAAATCCTGCTGAAGAGGAAGTGTTAATGAAAGCCAATATCCTTGAAGCAAAATCAGTTGCCATTTTTTCGGATGACCGAAATGACCATGCTGAATACTCCGATGGAAAAACTCTTCTCATCGCTTCCAGGGTGGAACATATCTCAAAGAAATATGAGAAAAGCATCTACACCATTGTTGAAATAAAAAAAGATAAGCACGTTTCCTTGTTTGAACACGCAAACGTTGATGAATTGATCCTTTCAAATGATTCTATCTCCCGTCTCATGGCTCATGCAGCCATCAATCATGGTTCAAGCAAGCTATTTAATCAGATGCTGAGCAGCTCTGAAGGGGAAAACCTCTATGAAATTAAGGCTAAACCACATTGGAGCACATACAGGGATGCAGCGATGGAACTTTTTGAAATAGGAGCGACCTTAATTTCAGATGGAAGTTCTCTTGATTTAGCCCGCCGTCATCATGAATTAATTCCCGATTCAGCGAAACTATTTGTCATTTGCGATGAGACTACATATCAAAAAATTATTTCATAAAGTTTTTATTGCACTAGTCCTATTTAAAGCTGAAGGTAATACGAATCTTCAAGCTTTTTACTTGTAAAAGGATGGGGATCATAAATCTTTATACAGGTGCAATAATGAATATAAAAAAACTTAGTTTGGGGTGATTTGGTGTCAATAAAAGGCATTAATCATTTTTTATTTTCAGTTTCCAATTTAGAAGCTTCTATTGAGTTTTATAAAAATGTGTTTGGTGCAAAGTTGTTAGTTAAGGGAAGAAGTACTGCCTATTTTGACTTAAACGGTATATGGCTTGCCCTCAATGAAGAAAAGGATATACCTCGTACTGAAATTTGCCAATCATATACACATATAGCTTTTTCAATAGAAGAAGCGGAATTTGATAATATGTACCGTAAGCTAAAAGAATTGAAGGTAAACATTCTGTCAGGGCGTCCAAGAGACGAAAAAGATAAAAAGTCTATTTACTTTACTGATCCAGATGGGCACAAGTTTGAATTTCATACAGGTACTTTACAAGACAGACTAAATTTTTACAAAAAGGAAAAAACACATATGGAGTTTTACAATTAAATGATTTTGTACAAATTTAGTTGGTTTGAAGAGTTTGTGAAGGTTTGTACTTAAAGTAAATGGTGCTTTTGCTCTCTTCAACAAACGGGCAGGGTTTTTTACAGTGAGGACCGAATTATTTAGTTAGGGAACAATAACTAAAAGGAGGGTATCCTTGATGAGAAAACATCATGCATTAGAATTGTATGATTATCATGTTTGGGCAAACAAAAAGTTTTTCGAGCGATTGAAAGAATTACCCAAGGACATTTATGATCAGGAAATACAAAGTGTTTTTTCCTCGATTTCGATGGCACTTGTTCATATTTATATGACAGATACAGTATGGCTTGGTGTAATGCAGGAGAATAGTATGGAAGAGATTCAAGCTTCTATCGCCATTGCTCAAGACAAGACAAAGGATAAGAGTCTTGAAGAAATGGAAAAGCTATTTCAAAGTTTATCAGAGGAATATCAAAAGCTTCTTAATAATGTTAGCGATTTGGATAAAGAGATTTCCCCAGTACATCCTAAATTTGGGCGTTTGGATACTCACTTTTCAGAATTGGTTCAGCATGTTGTTAACCATGGCACATATCACCGCGGAAATCTTACGGCAATGATACGACAACAGGGTTATTCAAGTGTATCTAATGATTATGTTTTCTATCTTTACGATATCAGCAAGTCAAATTAGTTTTTTTGCTTCTGATTATTGCAATTGGATTCTTCTCGAGTAACACGTTTTTTGTAGATAGGAACCAGTTCATATCTGCAAACTTTTCAGCCTATTAAGACTAAGACCAGTAGGCTGATAAGACACAATGTCAGACTTAGAATGGGCAATGAATTCACTGGATAGTAAAATTAGTGTTGGAGTTTCACGCGGACAAGCCTTCGAAAATCGCGAGTTAATAAACGGAGCTAATACTACTGTTGGTAGTGAAGAAGAATAGTTAGTACTCTTTAATTGAGTTGGGGGGATGATGCATTTCTTTTTATATACAAAGATTGTGACAAATGTTACATAAAGAAAGGGTGCGTTCGTATTAACAAATACCTCAAAATGTATAAAGACTCCAAAAATAAATTTCGGTGACAGTCCAGCGACAATAACGAACATTCTGAATCGAAAACAAAAAAAGCCTTGATATACAAGGCTTTTTTCTATGGAGAATAGGGGGCTCGAACCCCTGACCTCAACGCTGCCAGCGTTGCGCTCTCCCAGCTGAGCTAATCCCCCGAGTAGTAGTACAAGAAAAATTATAACCACATCGGAGTTATCTTGCAAGAGGAATTATTAAAAAATTTTACTGCATACTATCAATTTCCATGCACTGCACTCCAGGGATGCTTGAAACGCTGTAATAAACATCCGTTGTTCTTCTTTTGTAGTCGACGGCAACTATCAGCTGTACAAGATGCAGATGTTCATCTTCTAGGTCTTTAATACGAATATGTTTTATAGATATATCAAGGTCTTTTACCGCTGGGATGATGTCGGCAATATTTTCTTTATCCCTTACTTTCAGCTGCAGGTTGATTTCTTTTTCTCTTAAGCGTTTGGGACCAATTAAGCCCATGATAAAAGGAATTACCTCCACTGAAATAATCAGCAGCGCCACTCCGGCCATTGCTTCAATATAAAAGCCTGCTCCTACAGCAATTCCGATTCCTGCTGCCCCCCAAATTAATGCGGCTGTTGTAAGGCCCGAAATACTGTCATTTCCCCGCCTTAAAATAACGCCTGCACCCAAAAAGCCGATGCCTGAGACAATTTGGGCAGCTAAACGGAGAGGATCCATCGTTATGTTGATGTCATCATTACCAGGAAACATATAAGCCGATTCTATAGACACAATAGTCAGCAGGCAGCTTACTATGGAAATAACTAAACTTGTCTTTAAGCCGACCGGCTTTCTTTTTAATTCTCTCTCCAGGCCGATAACAAGACCAAGCACTGCTGAAATCCCAAGCTTCATTAATATTTCTATCTCTAAACTGCTCATAATATCTCCCGCTTTTTTAAGTATTATATATCCAAAATATGATCTTTAAAATCCTGCTATAATAAAACCGTAGTAAAAGTTTGAATATACGTTGTAAAATGAAATATACCCTAATTATTAGGAAACAGAAACAAGGAGTATTAAAAATGTCAGATAAAAAAATAAATCCCTATGTTGCCCTGGCAATTGGTGTCATTTCTGTCTCAACCTCAGCCATATTGGTTAAGGTATCCAGCGCTCCATCGGGAGTCATTGCGTTTTACAGGTTATTATTTTCTGTCCTATTCATGCTGCCTGTATTTCTTATAAAGTATGTTCCGGAACTTCGTCTTATTACACGGCGGGATTGGATCTATTCCATCATTGCCGGTGTGTTTCTCGCCTTTCATTTTATTCTTTGGTTTGAGTCACTGAACTACACCTCTGTAGCCAGTTCTACAGTCCTTGTAACACTGCAGCCCTTATTTGCATTTGCAGGCACGTATTTCTTTTTTAAAGAAAAGTTTACCTGGAAAGCAATATTAAGCGGGCTTCTCGCAATTGTGGGCAGTATTATTATCAGCTGGGGAGATTTTCAAATCAGCGGGACTGCTTTGTTCGGGGATATACTTGCAATCATTGCCTGCGCCCTGGTAACTGCTTACTTAATGTTTGGGCAAACAGTCAGAAAAAGGATGTCACTCGTTACCTATACTTTTGTTGTCTACAGTATAAGTACTGTTACATTGTTATTCTACGTGTTAATGGTTAATGAACCTTTAATCCCATATGGAACCAGTGACTGGGTATATTTTATATTGCTGGCTCTAATTCCAACCCTGCTTGGACACACATTATTTAATTGGTCACTTAAATGGCTAAGCACCTCAACTATTTCTATGGCCATCTTATTTGAGCCGGTAGGTGCTGCAATTCTAGCTTATTATTTGCTTCATGAGTCGATTATATGGACACAAGTTCTTGGTGGAACAGTGGTAATTGGAGGAATAACTATCTTCTTATTAGATGAGAGAAGGATTCGGATGAAAGAATTGAAGAAAAAAACAACGATTTCCGGATAAGTAGATAATCTATCTATAGTTATATAAGAGAAAAATCTCCCTGGGAATGGGGAGATTTTTTTATTTGAATACATAGGTCAGAGCAGAAAAAATAAATGCGGCTGTAACTGAAAAGATGAAGGTGCCACCATAAACCTCTTCATCTGAATTTGCAATTTTAATGCCCTCTGCATAGGCATAAGCAAATAAAAATATGGCCATGATTACTGATAGATATAGTGCTGCGGTTTCCAGTGTCATTCACACCTTCCGTATAGAGTAGAGTTAATAGATTTTATGAAAAATAACCAAAACTATTACTATTTCTTTGTATTGATATTTTGTTAAAACTCGATTTCTCATCCTTTTGGCGGCTAATCAGTAAAATATGTATAAATTTAATTATTGTTATAAGAAGCTTATAAAAGTGTGGAAAAGTGAACAAAATTATCCACATGCTGTGAGTAACTTTGTTGACAACTGTATTAATAAGTGTTTTGCAGTGGATAAGTTTGTGGGTATTTGAGATGGAGGTTTCGAGAATTATGTTACTGATATAATGAATTTTCAAAAGATCAGGTGAAATGCGTATAAATCTGATGTTAAGAAAATGCACACTTTATAAGATCTGGCTGCAGAACAATTAAAATAAATGCAGTTTCGTAAAGGTACCGTCTTTTAATTTGATCCCAAAAAGGCAATCAAATAGAGAAGAGATATATAATTAATATGCACTGAAAATATAAAGATAAACATTTTTAAAAATTATATTGCAAACATTTAATAAGTCGTGGTATATTAATTCTTGTCCTCAACAAGGCAAGTTCAACTGCGAAAAAACATTTTAAAAAGCTGTTGACTTGTTGATGGATAACATGTTATATTGATAAAGTCGCTTCCGGGCGATGAGGTAAAATATAGCAAAGAGAAATTGATCTTTGAAAACTGAACGAACAAAAACGTCAACGTTAATTCTTTAGTCTTTTTTGAAAAGACAACTTATGAGCTTAATCAACTCTTATATGGAGAGTTTGATCCTGGCTCAGGACGAACG
>NZ_JALJRC010000028.1:0-56477 GCF_024519925.1 Cytobacillus sp. Bac17
GAATAGAGTCAATTAGATCACGTTCGAACTGATCTGTGAGTTCCCTCGCCACATCTGCACTGTACAAGACTTGACATACCTCATAATTCAGGCGAAAACTTCTCATATCATAGTTTGCTGAGCCTACGGCAGCAATCTCCTCATCTATAGTCAACACCTTGGTATGAATCATTCCTTTGTCGTACTGGTAGATTTGTACACCAGCTTCTAAAAGTTCCCCATAATAAGTACGACTTGCAAATCCCACGATTTTTTGATTATTGTGGCGAGGAACCAGCAATCTTACGCTGACACCTCGAGCTACTGCTGTCTTTAATGCCATGATAATATCTGTTTCCGGTACAAAATAGGGTGTTGTTATATCAATAGTCTTAGTCGCCTGTGTTATACATATAAAGTAAGTTTGACGAATAAATGGGGTAGGAATTCCAGGGTTTCCTTCCAACGTATGGATATACGCTTTTTGCAATGTCCTTGTTTTTGGTGATATGTCTATCTCATTATAATCTAGGGTGCTCAACTCTGATCCCATTTCGGCTGACCATCTGACATGATCTTCTCTGCCGATTGGATTGATTACATCAGACTTTGTTTTCAGGTTAGTTTTTGATTTTATTTTTTCCGGCACTGCCATATTCCAATGAACATCAAAGACAGTCTGTAAATCGACCAATGCATCTCCTATGATTTGCAAGTGGGTATCTCGCCAGAAGCCAACGTCAGGCTTCAATCCTGTATATTCATATCCTACGTTCATGCATCCAGTAAAAGCTACTTTTTCGTCAATTGTGACAATTCTACAATGATCCCGATAATTCCAATAAGAAAAGATCCAAGGAAATCGTAAAGGAAATATTGTCCTGCATTCTATCCCTGCTTCAACCATCTGCCGGATTTTTTTACGCGGGAAATTATAACTCCCCAAGCCATCTCTCATAAAACGAACCCGCACTCCATTTACTGCTTTTTCGATTAGCAGTTCTGTGATGCGATTACCAATTTGGTCATTCCTAAATATGAAATATTCCAGATCAATCGTTTTTTGTGCTTTTTGGAGGGATTCAAGGAGTTGGTCATATTTTGCTATTCCATTGTCAAATACTTGGACTTGGCCCGTTCGTAGCCCATTCACAGTGAAGTGCCGTAAAGCATCGGCGATTACCGATGCTGAATCACCAAATGTATCAGGTAATTTATTAGATTCACTTTTAGAAGAGGTCAATCTTTTCCGATGAATAAACTTAGGATTTGATATGCTAAGATAAAGCAAGAAACCAATGATAGGAAAAAGAAGGACGATTATTATCCAATTCAAAGCCTTGGCAGGCCTACGTACATCCCGAATTGCTATGATTAAGATAAAAAACGTATTTATCAGGTATAGATAAAAAATCCATTCCAACTAAAAATCCTCCCTTGTTTTTCTCTTAACATTTACAAAAAATGTAGGGAGTATACTTTTAGAATTCGAAAGAATACCTAGTTTACTCTTTTGCTTCCTTGTCTTACTCTTCCAGCCACCTATTTATCTTGGCAAAAAACAAATCTAATCCTTCCCTTTCATCAAGATGAAATGCTACACCAGAGAAATCAGGTCCCTGATAATGACAAACGCCCTTGTATTTTTCATGATGACGGATCAGAAGCCGTTCCATCCCTCTGTAAAACTCCAACTCTTCGCCTTGTTTTAGTTCAGCTATCTGATCTTCAAGGGCAAAGGAGAATAAGTCTAATTGCTTCATTCCCTCACCACCAACGAAATTTATAATCCATAAGTCACGAAATCATCAATTTTTTGTCACATTTTGTCGTTTTCCACTATATTCACTGTGTTAATATAGCTATAATGGCAAATTTTACGAAAGTAAAAGACGCAAAGCCACGGGCCTAAGGCAAAGCTAAGGCAGCCGGGTTACCGAGATTTATCAATCTCGTAAATCTCTTATAACTCCTTTCTTTAATTTGCCTAATTTCTAAAAGGGAGTTTGATATGATTAAAAAAGTACTTATTGCTGACGATTCAATGTTTATGAGACAAGTACTTAAAAGAACCTTGTCTGAAGGCAATTATCATGTAATTGCTGAAGCCTCTGATGGTTGCGAAGCTATATCACTTTTCAAGGAATCTTCCCCAGATATCGTATTACTAGACTTAACAATGTCATGTAAAGATGGAATGGCTGTTTTAAAAGAGATTAAGAACCTTGATACAAGTGCAAAAGTTGTTATATGCTCCGCAATGGGACAATCTAAATTAATCGTGGAAGCTTTAAATTATGGTGCTAAAGATTTTATTGTAAAACCATACTTTAATGAATTAATTCCCGCATTAAATAAGCTTGTCAGCTAAACAACCTCTTTATAGAGGTCTTTTTTTTGAGGAAACTTAGCAGCTAGCTCAGGTTCGCTGCTTTTAAATTCATATGGCGCTGTGTTTTTCTGAATAGCATTTCACGCAGGGACCTTCAACGTAGAAATAATTTGGCTTTCCACAATTCTTGCAAGTCTTGGAGTAAGTATTCCAACGTTTATTACAGTCCCTGCACTCAAGTAATAAGAGGTTATTTCGATGGCCGATCACAGTCCCCTTGGCCAGACATTTTGGACAGCGAGTAACTAACTTAACATTTGTGATAGTCATTTTTCATATCTCCCTTCAAAACCATTTATTTGGTGCAGCCTCCGCATCAATCTCCCGAAAGGATGCCAGTACAAGCTCATATTTCAGTTCCTCGTAATCACAATCGTTAATACTCTTTCCTGACTGAGCCTTAAAAATATTCAGTTCTGATAATCTCTTGATGAGGATATTCCTTTTCTGTTGCATAACGGATTCATAAAGGATCCCCATAGTATCAACTCCCTGATCTCAATAGTTTTAGTTTTTCCTGCAAATCTGCTTTCTTCTTAGCAAGTTCCTGCTGCTCATTCTTTAAAAGTTTAGGCTTTTCATGCTGTTGGTCCTCATCAGAAAACCAATCTGGCAGCATTTCCGTACGTATTGGCTTGGCTCGCATACCCTTAGTCTTATAAGAATTAGTGTTTTTAAAAGGCTTAACGTTTTTAGCTGCCTCTTTCGCCTGTTCTCTTGCTACTAAGGCCTCATAATGATCCATGATGTATTTTTCACAGTAACCGAAGGCTTTAATGGCTCCATTTGGCTGACGTTCTTTATATTCAGCAAAACACTGTTCAAGCAATTTGATTGTTTGTGGCAACGGCATACCACGGGCGACAATCCGGGCGATTGCTTCATAATCTTTTGTTGTTGGGTAAACCGAACGTCCTTCAGCAACTGTTCGTAAATCAATAAATTTTTCTGCTATGACATCCACTGGATCCTTAGTAGAAGTATTTAATTCTTTAATTCTTAAATTCTTTAATTCTTGTTCTTGTTTCGATAACGTTTCGATAACGTTTCGATTTCGCTCTGATAAAGGTTCATTATCCGTTTCGATTGGCGTTTCGTTATCATCGTCAAACCCTTGGTATTCGTGGTATTTAAGGATGGTGAACACCGTTCCGTAATCCGTTTCGTTAACGGATACTATTCCTTCATCAACTAATTTCTTAACCGAACGTAAAACCGTGCTTTTGGAAACTTTTTTAAATCCTCTTTTTTCTTTGTATTCGAGATCTTCGGCTAACTTTGAATAGGAACGGAGGTACTGACCTCTCCTTAACTCAATGCCCTTTACCTTAACTCCATCCTTATGAACAGCTTGTAAAAGAAGCAATGTAAAAAGCCGAAAAGTGGTAACATCATGCCATATCTCGTTTTCAAGTATTTTCCTATGAAGCTTTATCCAGCCTTGCACCTTTGTACCTCCTCCCCTCAAATTACCTTCTCTCACAGACAGCAAATCCGTTTTTTACACCTTTTACTTTGTAATCTGGATACCGCCGCATATACTCTAAAACAAGCATTTTCAAATGTTCTTTACCTCTTGCCTCCTCCCAGATCCATGCTGGAAGGAGGACATTTGTTTTGTTACTCTGCATCTTCAAAATCTATGTCCAATGATTCCTGGGCGGACATATTTTTGCTAGTTTTTTTCTTCTTTTGATTCACATCAATAATTTCTGGTTCGGAAGCTGATTCTTGATCTTCTTGGCTTGGTGGATCGAATTGAATGGACTCTTCATACTCATTAGCCTCATCCGTAATATCTTTTACCTCACGCCACTGCTCGTCTTCTGAGAATGCTTTTTGCATATCGATGGACAAGATACCCCATTTGCCTAACATGTTCCTAAGAACTGTTTTCATTGCCATGGCATCGTAATCAGAACGCCAAACATTATTAAGAGATTTCTTGTCTTTTGCCTTGTTGTGCTTAATTCTGTGCGCCTCTACTTCGTCCCGGGTCCAATAGACTGTTTTTTCAAAGCCATTGACCAACTTAAAGTAGCCACAGTAACCGATAACCTTATCACTTCTCTTGGCGTCCAAATCAAGGTCAATTTCCTCCGTCAGACGATTCCACTTTAGAAGTTCCCCTTCGTATACCGGTATTACATTTATGGCCTTGTACTGGCCGCTTCTTAATGCCAGCTGAATGTAGCCTTTGTAGCCCAGTTGGAACTGTGCTGCCTTATACCCTTTTTTAGAATCGTAAAAAGCAACAATCCAGGCGTAACCTAAGTTTTTATCAACCGGAAGATCCAACGACGCAGCAACCATTGCACTGGATACTATGGACATAGGCTCAGCTTCTCTTAGGCCAGGATCTCCGTTATATAAATTAAGGACGGATGCCATAAATTGCGGAGCTTTATTGGCCAATACCTGCTCAAATTTCTTTTGCATGGTTGGCGTATTTAGTAGACTTTTAAGTCCAAGTGATTGAGCTGATACTTGCTTTGCCGCTGTCTCCTGCCTATTTGCTAATTGATTCTTCAAGTCTGTATTGGTCGCCATCAATTTATCTCCTTTACAGCGAATTTTCGGAACGTAGATTCTTTCAAAACTTTTTTGTAAATGTCCGGATACTTCTCTTTAAGAGCTTTCGAATCCACACTTTTTCTACTCTGATTCTTCCAAGTGACAATAAATTGATCAGTTATACCTGTTTCAGCATCCTTCAATACTTCTTTTAATTTGTTTTCAATTTCCGCTTTTGCTGATTTAATCAGCTTTTCATCGGATTTCACTTTCTCATATTGAACCAGCAAATTTTTATAATCAGATGGGAGGACAATCTCTTTATCCTTCTCAGCACGATCGTACTTCTCTCTCAAATACTTCTCAGCAGCGCTGGATCCATCAAGCTCAGGAGCATGCCCTTGCAGTACGTGATATTCCCAAAAGTGCTTTTCAGCATTGAAAATCATCTCGATAAGCTCCTGGTCTCGCTTTACTTCCTTCCAGATGAACTTGTTGCCACCGATAAGTACAGCGATATAACCCTTTTCCTTATCTGTAACTCCAAGATAATGCTGGAGCTGCACAAGGTAGCTTGCCGGAACTTCTTCACCTTCCCACTCTTTAGCGAGATACGCACTGGCTGTCTTGCATTCCAAAACCGCTGATTCTCCAACAACTAAACGGTCAACGTTTGCTTTAATAAAAGGATACTTGGGATGACTGTACATGAAATTTGTTCGGCGTACCTTTTTACCTGTACGCTTTTCAAACTCCTTGGCAACCACATTTTCCATTTGATTTCCCCAGTAAATTGCTTCATTATCAGTTTCCTGTGGTTCGACCTGGCCTGTTTTTTCAAGCCAAAGTTCAAAAGGTGTACGAAATTTATTAACTCCAAGAATAATTCCAGCATCACTCCCGCCGATTCCTTTAGCCCGTTCTTGCAGCCATTCGGACCGGCTCATTTCCTTTGTAGGAACTGCATTGTATAACGCCAATTCTAGTCCCCCCTTTACCGCCAAGAGCCTATATGCTAAAATGACGGTATAAAATAATTAGCCAATCATTACCGACTCCTGCGCCAACAGGAGTCATTTTTTATGCTGTTCTAAATTCAAATTCCATGACTTCTGTTAAGAACCGATCCAAGTTGTCCTTTAAGATGATTTCACCTTCATATTCCACTATGTCGTCACCATCAAGGATCTCGTCACCAAAATAATCAATTCCTACATGTTCAGGCTGTGCTGCCATATTCGGATATCCGGACCGCTCAATCTGTTCGATTATAGGATGATTCATTTTTACCCTCCTCTCTATGTATTAGGTGCTTTATTCACACCGCGATAAGCCGAAACGTAGATGATGGGGGAATGGTAGATATTCGTTCCGACTTATCGCGACAGGAACAAAGGTTCTTGCCGCTCTATTCTATGGATGTTAGAATAGAAGTATCGACGATTAAGTGGCAGTGAGCTGTGGTGAGCTTACTGCTTTTCTTTTTGATTTGAAGTAAAATCTCCAATTAAAATTCCCATGATGAAAATAAAATAGGTTCCGAAAATCATAGCTAGGACATAACCCAAGTCCACTTATGAACCCTCCTTTGGAGTACTGATCCTAACAGCCCAATCAATCTTGACTCCTTGGCTCTTCAATTTTTTAATTAATTGTTCCAGCTTCTCTTTTCTGGTCAGAACCATTGGATTATTCCTCCTATCAACGGCATTAACTGCTGTATTATCATCACTGGATCTACCCCTGTCACAATGGCACATGCCACATCTTTAGCTGAAGTAACATCTGCCCACTTGATTAAAGTAGCGACATCCAGTGTCTTTTTATCTGTTTCAAATTTTGAAATACAACTCCGTGAACGATGAAGCTTTTCTGCGATTTCCTCCTGGGTAAGACCTGCTCGCTCCCGGCATGCTTTCAATACTGCGCCGAAAGTCAATCCTTTCTCCCTCCCTTCTATGTTCCAATTTGGAAACGTTCCAGTATGGAACCGACAAATTAATAGATTGCTATTAAAATTAATAGATGAAAGGAAGTGCACCGAATCTTTTTGGCCTGGCAGCTTCGTTCGGTGCCTTCACTCATGAAACTTTTCTAGGAAACCAGTTTTCTATGTAGTGGAGAGCTGATTGAAGTTCCTTTCTCTTAATGTCTTTGTAGCTCGCTACACCAAAACGGTCCTTTATTTCCCGATGTAGTTCCCTGAATAGCTTTGAACGACACTCTGGATTACTTTCCAGCTCATAAACCTTTTGAGCGATTCCTTTTTGCACACGGCGTTGTTCGCCACTGGTAAGAGTGATATGTTCTTCGACTTTATGATCAATCTCATAGACTAGCTTTCTGATTTTATGTTGTTCAGCTTTAATGGTTTGAGTATCCTCCATAAGATCTGCAGTTGTTCTCAGCACTGTGACAAGAGCCTGATCTTTTGAAAGAGGAACCATGTCTTCTTTAATGGTGTAGTATTCATCGACCAGCCTTTCGTAAGCATCCCATGCCTGTTCAGTATTAAGTGATTTAGCGTGAAGCCAAGCTCCTTTTTCTGTCCAAAGATATAGAATAGAAGTAAATTTAAGGCTGTCGTCAAATTGACGTGACCCTTTGAATTCCCGTAATTCTTCTCCGGATAAGGCAAAATAATGTTTGCCTTGAACATACCGATCAGCATTTCTTTGAAAGTTACGGTTAATAATTTTTGCTTCTGTACCAAAAGCTTCTGCAAGCTGAGTGGTGGTTAATACTCGCTTACCTCTCTGGCAAATAGGCTGCAATTGATTCATTTACATCGCCTCCAGACTTTTTTGTTCTTGGTCTCGCATCCAGGCATTGATCGTTTCCAGAGAAAAGAAAATTCTTCGCCTAACCCGGAAATGCGGGATTTGCTTTTCACGGACCATCGTATAAATCGTGTCAGGATGGACACCAATATAATCAGCCACTTCCTGAGCTGTAAGTGTTTTTCGCTGCACTTTAAAATGATCCTGGGCTATTAGCTTTTTGAGATCCATTTTTATACCTCCTATTAAGCTGTGGTCCTATTACACTTTACGTGGAATTTCTCTTCAAAAAAACATGAAGGAGATACACCTAATGATTTTGCTATTATTTGCAATTCATCAGTATTTATAGGCCTCTTACCAAGTTCTTTCATGTTGTATCCTGAAACACTGATGTTAAGCTCCTTAGCTATATATTTTTGAGAAATTCCTTTAGATTTTCTATAGTTTCTAATACATTCATTTAAGTGCAAGTTATCACCACCTTTCCACGTAACGTGAAACTTTATGTTTTGATTATAAATCCACTTTTCGTGAAAGTCAATAAATAAATTCAACTTTTAGTGGAAATTATTTAACGTAGCGTGAAATCTTGTTATGATTTTATTATTAAATAATTTAATATTATGAGGAAGATGGATTATGTCATTAGGCAAGCGATTGAAAGCAGAAAGAGAGAGAAGAAATTGGTCTCAGATCTTTGTTGCTCAGAAAATTGGAATAACCAATACAGTCCTATCAAATTATGAACGGGATTACAGGGACCCAGATACTGAAACTCTAAAAAAGCTTGCAGATCTTTATGAAGTGGAAACAGATTATTTATTAGGTAGGTCTGCTTTCCAAAAATCAAATGCAAATGTACAAAGCAAAGACGAAAAAGACATCGCAAAAAGAATGGAGAAAATTCGTCAAGACCTTTCTGAAGACGATGGCTATATGTTAATGGGGGAACCAATTAGCGAGGAAGCAAAGGAATCAATCATGGATGCCATGGAATATGCAATTAGACAAGCCACCAGGATTAACAAAAAATACATTCCAAAGAAATATCGTGATAAACAGGACTGATTAGATGAAGGATTTTATTGTTGCTGAAGTTCAAAGATTAATTAAGAAATTCAAGACAAGAGATCCTTTTCTAATCGCTGAGAAACTTGGTGTCCATGTTGTACCATGGGATTTTACGGATGAAGTCCAGGGAATGTACAAATATGAGAGAAAAAATAAATTTATTTTCATAAATAATAACTTAGGCAAAGTCCGTAATTTTGTCATGGGACATGAATTAGGTCATTCGGTTCTTCACCCCAAACATAATGCTTCATTTCTTAAGAAAAATACTTTCTTTCCAGAGAGAAAATATGAAAGGCAAGCAAGTCAATTCGCTGTAGAGTTGTTATTTCCTGATGAATGTCTAAGTGAATTTAAAGATTCGCATTTTTCAATCTATGAAATTGCAGAAATCTATGGTGTGCCAAGAGAACTTGCTCACTTAAAAAATTTTAACAATAGATAGGTATATTTCTCATAAAACCAAACCAAGTGACACGTATATATTTGCGTGTTTTTATATTGAGTATTAATGGGTAATTCACCCATAAATACATAAATTTATTAAAAAGGAGATTGGATAAGATGAAGTACAAGTTTTTACTAGTTATCTCTGTTCTATCTCTAAGCTTTATCTTAGGTGCATGTTCAGGTACAGAGGAAACTAAAGAGCCGGTAAATAAGCCTACTGATGAAGTTAATGAAAAGCCAGAAGAACCGAGTGACAAGGAAAAACAAATATCCGAGCAACAACAGAAAACTATTGACTCTCTAAATAACTTCCCAGAGTTCATAAACAATTATAAAGAACTCGGTGAAGAAAAAACGCCTACTTGGGATAATTACCTATATGGTCGAGAAGTAACTTGGTCAGGAACTATAATGGAGATAGGTTCTTCACAAATTTGGGTACTAGGTGCAGGAGAATACACCGGTCAAACGTGGGATAATGTTAGTACATCAGGTAACGAAGCTTACAATGTTTTTGTTGCAGATTTTACGAGTAATCTCCTCACCGATCTAAAACCAGGTGATAGTGTTACAGTAAAAGGAACTTTAGAATCACGTGGGGACTACGATTTAAATTACCATTGGAAAATTTATAATTCAGAGATTCAATGATTAGCCCTTTTGGGCTTTTCTTTTCAATCTAAAATAGAACATATATTCCCTTTTGATATGCTTGAACATAATAGAGGAGGAAAATTAATGGCAAGTGTTCAAAAACGAGGAGCAAACTCTTTTATGCTTGTTGTAGAGATCGGTTATGATTCAAAAGGCAAAAGAAAGAAGAAAACCAAAACTATACGAATTAAGGATCAGTCTTTACTAAAAACAAAAAAGAAATTAAATGACTACCTGCAGTCAGAGTTAGTGAAGTTCCAAATAGAAATTGAGTCAGGTGCGTACATTACTCCAGAAAAAATGATTCTTGCAGAATTCGTAAAAGACTGGCAGAAGAAATATGCCGAAAAAGGCGGGCTAAGTGAACAAACATTAGATGTGTACCTTACTCATTTTAAAAACCACATCCTCCCTGCTCTTGGACATATGCGACTAGATCAGATAAAGCCGATTCATATTGTTAACTTTTTATCTCAATTAAAAAAAGTAGACGGCAGCCCCATGACTGTCTCCACTGCTCAATATGTATATCGCGTACTAAGAAACATTCTTCAGCGAGCTGCAGATTGGAAGATAATAAAAAATAACCCTGCAGCAGATGTCAGCAAACCTAGCCAACGAGGTATTTTAGATAAAGAAATCAACGTTTATGATGAAAATGAGGTAGCCATATTGTTTGATGCTGTTCAGGAAGAAGCGATACATTGGCGTGTATTTACTTCTCTTGCTCTTGCTGCGGGATTAAGACGTGGAGAATTATTAGGGCTAGAATGGTCTCATATTGACTTGGAGAAAGGAATTGTTCAAATTAAACAGATTATAACACGTGGTACCGGAGGAAGACCGATTTTGAAAGGTCCAAAATCCAAGAATTCAATACGGGTTATTTCTTTGCCGTCAATGATGGTCGAGGAGCTTAAAAAATACCATATTCACTGGAAAAAAGAAAAAATGCGTATGCGAGATTTATGGATTGAGCATGAGCATGAATTTGTCTTTTGCAATGAAACCGGAAAACACTATTACCCCACCACTCCTACTACCTGGTGGAAACGATTTACCGACCGGGCTGGTGTCCGATTTATCAGGTTACATGATCTACGACACACATCAGCAACCCTACTAATAAATCAAGGTGTTCACGCAAAAATCATTTCAGAGAGACTGGGTCATTCCAATATCCGTATAACCATGGATACATATGGACATGCTTTACAAACTGCAGATCAGGAAGCAGCAAACAAATTAGACTCACTTTTCACACGGAAAAAAAATAGCATTTAAAAATTTCGTCAACAATTCGTCAACAATTGGGGTTTACTCTATATTTTTAAGAATATAGAAAAAGCCTAGAACCATTGAGGCTCTAGGCTTTTAACTGATGATTCCGACTGGGTTCGAACCAGCGACCTCTACCCTGTCAAGGTAGCGCTCTCCCAGCTGAGCTACGGAATCGTTATGATATTCCCTGTATTGGGGACAATATAAAATATACTTCCTTCTAACATAAAAGTCAATACCTATATTTCATCCATAAACTATAAGGTTATCAGCTTGGAAACTAGATTACATTCCCATTACAAATTCTGCATTTATGCCTTAAAGGTATCTTTTTAAGAGTATATGCTTTATAATGCCCTCTATATGATTCTTTTGTTAGCTGAATCAAATCATACAGGGTTACGGAAGGAGAAATATTAATGAAAAAACTAATGTATCCCTTTTTACTAGTATTAATATCTGCCGTTTTAGCTGCTTGTGGAGCTGATGATGAAAGCAAGAGTGCAGATAAAAAAGAGGAAGCGAAAACAGCTGAAACCGACCAGCAGGACCAGCAGAAGCAAATGGAAGAAATGCAAAAGAAAATGGACAAACAAAAGCTTGATGAAGAAAAGACTGTTGCAATCGTTAATGACCAGGAAATCCTTGGCCGCGAGTATAACAGCGTGCTTACTTCATCACAAATGATGTATCAGCAAATGGGACAAGACCCTACTACCAAAGATGCTGCAGATAAAATCAAGGAGCAGACACTCGACAGTCTAGTCGGCCAGACACTTCTTCTCCAAGAGGCAGACAAAAAAGGCTACAAAGCTTCTGATGAAGAAGTCAAAAAGCAGCTGGAAGAAACAAAAGGACAATTCAAGGACGACAAGGAATTCGAAACAGCAATGAAACAGGCTGGCCTTAACCCTGACTCATTAGAGAAGGAAATTGCCAACAATATTAAATATACGAAATATATTAATGGCGAGATTAAACCAGGGGAAGTTACAGATGCTGAAATTCAGAAATTCTATGATGAATATGCCAGCCAGGGTGGTGCTGAAGGACAGGAGCCGCCTAAATTGGAGGAAGTAAAGCCTCAGATCAAGCAGCAGCTCGAACAGCAAAAACAGCAGGATATGCTGGTTAAGCATGTAGAAGAATTGAAGAAAAGTGCAAAAATTGATATTAAGGTATAAGTATCTTTAAAACAGTTCCCATTTGGGAGCTGTTTTTATGTGTTAGAGTATTAATAAAAGTGCTATTCCCCATACTGGCCTGTTATGAATACTCAATAAGTTTCTTCCTTTTCTTTCCCTTGAGAATTTATTTAATTACGGTAATATTTATTGGGGAGGATACAACATGATTAAACACACAACATTCATTCAAGTAATTGCAGGTTATTTTATTCTTACTCTCGGTGTCTCATTAATTATCTTATCCAATCTCGGTGCAGGTGCCTGGGACACTGTTTATGTTGGCCTTTTTAATAAGTTCGGTCTGACAATCGGAACATGGTCATTTCTGGTAACAGCATCCCTTATATTCTTCAATGCTCTGCTGACCTGGGAAAAGCCCCAGTTTAAATCATTTATTGGAACCATTTTAGCGAGTGTGGGGATCGATTTTTGGATGGAGCTTGTTTTCAGCGGCATCACAGTTACAAGCTTTTCCCTTCAGATCCTTGCCTTCATCACAGGTGTCTCATTTCTGGGCTTCGGGGTATCTATATATATCCGTCCGCAATTATTCAGCGGCCCAATTGATGGATTAATGATCGCAACTGCCAAAAGGCTAAATATCAGCATTAAGACCGCACGTATAATTAATGAATTATTGGCATTGGCCATTGGCCTTATTTTAGGCGGTCCAGTTGGATTAGGCACATTGTTCGTTGCCGTCTTTTTAGGCTATGCCATACAATACGGCACTGTTTTGCTTAATCACTTGAAAAATAAGGGTTTAAAGATTATTTAAAAGACTTCACTTGTGAAGTCTTTTTTTATACGAACAAATTTTCGCATTCTACTTGATAAGGAACACGTGTTCGTGTATAATGTAAATAAAAGTAAGGGGGGATTTCTCTATGAAAGGAATTCTTTATCGAGCTATGGAAGAGAGAAAGCCTGTGGAAATCATTTATCTCTCCAAACGGAATTCATTTACACAAAGAAGAATATTAATAAAAGAACTTCGGGGCAGCACGATTTTAGCCTATTGTTTATATAGAAAACAAATGCGCATTTTCAACTTGAACCATATCATGTCCATTTTGCCCGAAAAGAAAGCTCGCCAGATCAGCTAAAAGGAGCCTTCTTTCAAAATATTTCATTATATTCATCAAAGCCTGTATTTCACATGGAAGTACGGCTTTTTATTATGCTCCTTTCTTTCTCCGATTATCTGGTCCTCATTCGGGTATATACTCTCTAAACGGGATTTGGCCCTTAAATAATTTAAGCTAAAGAAAGGAAGGATTTTATGAAAAGCTACTCATTGATTGCTGCTTTGTTTTCAGCAACCCTTATACTGGCAGGCTGTAATCAGAATGAAGAGCAAATTGTAGAGGATGAAGACAAGAATAATCCTTCTACGGAAGAACAGCGGGCGGAAACAGAGGAAGCTCCGGAAGATAACAAAAAGATCACTGAAGAAGTTGGTTTAGGAGACACACGGGATCTTTTCACAAAGGCTTATGGGGAAAATAAAAATAATGATGAAATTGCCCGCTTCAATGGAGACAGTATGCTGGTAGAGTTTCAAACGCATCGGGCAGTAAATGTTGAGCTGCAATTTGAAGATATGGAAAAAGATATGAGTAATGAAGAGGTTCTTGCTTTTGTCGAAAAACGCATTCCGAAAGATGCTGAAGAGGTTAACAGATTTAAAGAAGATAACA
The DNA here is from genome assembly GCF_024519925.1 of Cytobacillus sp. Bac17. NCBI lineage: Bacteria > Bacillati > Bacillota > Bacilli > Caryophanales > Bacillaceae > Cytobacillus > Cytobacillus sp. Bac17. The sequence continues at coordinate 14,012 of NZ_JALJRC010000028.1, forward strand.
ATGAGCGTGAAATCATTGAATATAAAAGCGAACTATTAAAAGAAACCCTCAGTGATGAAGTATATGAAGGAGATGAACCCGGTACATTCTCTGTGTTATTAACCAGCAGCGAAGATGATTATGTTAATGCCACCCTTTCAATCGGCCATAGCGATCAGGGATCCTGACAGGCTATAAGCTGCAGAAGCAAAAAGGAAGGATCTCATCATGTGAGCATCCTTCCTTCTTTAATTATTATGCTGTTTGCGGCTTTGCCTGATCGTCTTTTTTAATGAAGACCTGCAATGCAATCAACAGGATAAAAATAACTAATCCTACTATATCAGTAACCCCTTCAGGGTAGATAAGCAATAGTCCCCCTGCAATTCCCAGCAGTCTTTCAAAAATATTCAATTTACGCAGCCAGTAGCCAATTACCCCAGCGCCGATTGCCATCATACCTGCCAAAGCAGTGAATACTACCCAGATTAAATAATACCAGGTTGTATCAATCATCAATAACTCCGGTGAAAGGACAAACATGTATGGAATAATAAAAGCCCCGATGGCAAGCTTTGATGCTGTTACTCCTGTCTTTATCGGATCTCCGCCGGATACACCAGCAGCCGCAAATGCTGCAAGAGCAACTGGAGGTGTGACATCTGCCACAATACCGAAGTAGAACACAAATAAGTGAGCAGATAAATCAGGTACGCCCAGAAGGATGATTGCTGGGGCAGCTATAGTTGATGTAATAACATAGTTTGCAGTTGTTGGTGATCCCATTCCAAGGATAATCGCTGCAACCATTGTCAGCATCAAAGTCGGGATCAACAGTCCGCCTGAAAGATCAAGGAGGCCATTCGCCATCTTTAATCCAAGACCTGTCTTTACAACTACCCCAACAATAATACCTGCCGCAGCAGTTGCTGCAGCAACGCCCAAAGCCGTGCGTGCACCATCAACTAAAGCATCGATAGCATCTCTGAATCCAATGCGCGTTTCCTTGCTAATCATACTTACTGCAACCGTAATTACAATTGACCAAAGAGCTGCACGTATTACACTCATTCCGCTCATTAGCAGGATGATAACTGCCAAAATCGGCAGCAGCAGATAAATCTTCTTCAATACTTCCTTACGGTTAGGCATCTCTTCATCTTTCAGCCCTCTAAGTCCTACACGTTTTGCTTCGAAGTGAGTCATTATCCAGACCCCGGCAAAATATAGAAGGGCTGGAATAGCAGCTGCCTTGGCAATATCCCAGTATGTAATGCCGCCGCCAATAAACTCAACCATCAGGAATGCAGCAGCACCCATGATTGGAGGCATAATCTGGCCGCCGGTTGATGCAGTCGCTTCAACTGCGCCGGCGAATTCTTTCTTGTAGCCCAGCTTTTTCATCATTGGGATGGTAAAAGAGCCTGAAGTTACTACGTTAGCTACAGAACTACCGCTGATTGTTCCCTGTAGAGCACTTGAGAAAATGGCAACCTTCGCCGGTCCGCCAGTTCTCTTTCCGGCGATGGAAACAGCCAAATCATTAAAATACTGCCCTACACCTGTTTTTACAAGGAATGAACCAAATAACAAGAATAGGAATATAAACGTAGCAGATACGCCTAATGGGGTACCTAGGATTCCCTCAGTCGTAAAGAACATGGTCTGCACCAATCTTTCTAAATCAAGACCGCGGTGCGCCAAAAATGCCGGCATATATGGCCCGAACATAGCATAAGCAAGAAAAATGACGGCAATAATGGTTATTGGAAGTCCAACCGCTCGCCTGGTCGCTTCCAGTACCAGAAGAACTGCAATTAGTCCTACATAAAAATCAATCTCGGTCAGACGGCCAGCCCTCATGACAATTTCATCAATAAAAAGCGGCCAATAAGCTCCTACCGCAATACCCAGTATAGCTAAAATGATATCGTACCAGGCAACTTTATGCTTTCGTCCCCTGTCTTTCTTCCTTGCAGGGAATAACAGAAATATTAGGGCTAAGGCAAAACCTAAATGAATCGAACGCTGCAGCTGGGCTGTAAGCATCCCGAAAACCCCTGTATATAAATGGAACAGTGAAAATGCTAAAAGCCCAAAAAAGACGATCCAGCCTAATACTCCTCCTAATTTCCTTGTACCAGCCTCTGGATCGTATTTTTCCAGCAATTTCTGCTGCTCCTCAAGAGATAATGTTTCCCCTTTATTTTCCAAGGATATTCACTCCTTTCAACACCTCGAATAAGTTTATTTTTTTTGCCTTTATCCGTACCCATGTGCCAGGTTCGATATAATCTGTAAGGACATATTCTTCGCCTTGCAAGATCATTCTGTGATTCGCTCTGACCTTACCCAGCCTTAAGTCAAATGAAGGAAAAAACCTTTTCATATTCTTAATATAATATTTGCCGTCCTTTTGTTCAAATGTTTCTCCATCTGAAGCATTCTCAGGCATGCCGATGGCAAAATCCTCATACATGAGTTCAAACAATTTAATCCTTCCATCCTCGGTTATAGTATAGCTTTCTACAACATCTGTAAGGTGGATGGAATGTGTATACTTTATCTTAAAGGTTCTGTCCTCTTTAATCAGGAAATAAGCAATCACCTTTCCTTTGTTTTGATACTCAAAAACAACTGCCTGCTTAATGGGTATGAAGAACATGATTGCGATGGTTAAGATTACGAGGAGTGCCAGGACCGCTTTTTTATTCCCTGGCTTATTAAAGTTCATGGAACCTCCACCTAAAAAATATTGTCATCTTTTACAATTGATTGCCATTTCAATTAAAAATTAATTGACCGGCGCAATCACCTTAAAAGGTTTTACAGCCGGCCAAATTTCATCATTGGATTATGTTATTGAAAGATTATTCAGCTTTAAAGCCTTTTTCGTCAAAGTACTTTTTAGCACCAGGGTGCAGTTCAATGCCAGTACCTTTGACAGCATTTTCAGCCTTAATCATTTTTCCTTTGGCATGTGTAACTTTGTCAAGGTTCTCAAAGATTGCTTTTGTAACATCGTAAACTACATCGTCTGAAAGGTCATTAGAAACAACAAGCATTGCCTGTACTGCTACTGTTGGCACAGCTTCTGCAAGCTTATATGTTCCAGATGGCACTTCATCCTGTACATAGTAAGGATATTTTTCGATTAATGCATCGATTTTATCCTGTTCAATCGGAACGATCACAACATCTTCAGTTGCAGAAAGTCCTTCAACAGCACCTGTTGGAGTTCCTGCTGTAACGAATGCTGCATCAATATTGCCATCCTGTATTCCGGCAGTTGACTCATCAAAAGAAAGATCCTGCTTTTGAATGTCATCCAATTTGATTCCGTGCACTTCAAGAATCTGTTCTGCATTCGCAGCAGTTCCTGAACCAGGAGCTCCTATTGAAACTTTTTTGCCTTTTAAGTCTTCAACAGATTTAATGCCAGATTTTGCAGTAGTAACGATCTGGATCGTTTCCGGATAAAGCGTGCCGATCGCACTCACATTATCCACTGCTGCACCTTCAAACATTAATTTTCCTTCTTGTGCATATGAAGCAATATCTGTTTGAGAGAAAGCAATCTCAGCATTGCCATCTTTCAGTGTGTTCATGTTCTCTGCAGATGCACCTGAAACTTCAGCATTTGTATCAATGCCTGTAGCATCAGAAATAATCTCAGCGAATGATCCGCCCAGCGGATAGTATGTACCGCCTGTTCCACCAGTCACGATGCTCATGAATTTAGGCTTGTCTGCGCCGCCGCCTTCTCCATCGCCGCCGCCTTCATCTTTTCCGCCGCCGCAGGCTGCTAGAACCATAGAAAGCGCTAACAGCAGAGCTATGGCTAGGAATATACTTCTCTTTTTCATCCTATTTCCCCCTTATAAAGATTAGATTTTATCAATTATATACTAACATAAACCTTATCTGAATTGTCAAATGATCCCTCCTTGCTTTTAAAATTGCTGTTAATTGTCTTTTTGCACGCTGATTCACCCTATCTGTTAATTTTATCCAAAATAAAGCGGCATGACCCATGAATGAGAATGCATGTAAAAAGCAATTCCTATATATATATGATAAAATCACATTGTAAACTCTTACATAACATAACAGAACTATACGGAGGAACAAAAATGATGGATTACCCTAGAGGATCAATACAAGATATTGCAATCGAGAGCAAGGAACTGGGTGAAGAGGTCGAGCTGCTCATTTATTTGCCCGCATCCTTCTCACCTTTATATAAATACACTGTTGTCATAGCCCAGGATGGCAAAGATTACTTCCAGCTTGGCAGAGTCGGGCGCATCGCGGATGAATTACTAAAAGATAAAGAAATTGAAAATATCATCATTGTTGGTGTCCCTTATAAAAACGTCAAAGACAGATGGAAGAAATATCATCCGGACGGCGAACAGCATAATGCTTATATTCGTTTCCTTGCACACGAGCTGGTTCCATATCTTGACCGAGAATTCCCTACTTATCAAATGGGGATGGGACGTGCCCTTATGGGAGACTCACTTGCGGCAACTGTTTCATTAATGGCGGCCCTGCAATACCCTAATACTTTTGGGAGGTTAATTCTTCAATCACCTTATGTTGACACCTCCGTTACAGAGGCAGTGCAGGAATTTACGCAGGCCCACCTTCTTAATATTTATCACGTTATCGGGAAAGGCGAAACATCTGTAAAGACCACAGGGGGTGAAGAGAAAGATTTTCTTACTCCAAATCGGGAGCTTTCCAGTTTATTTAAGCAGAAACAATTCCCTTACTTCTATGATGAATTTGATGGAAATCATACATGGACCTACTGGCAGCCTGATTTAAAAAGGGCGCTAAAGTCTATGTTTTAACTTTGATGTGTAAAAAGACCTATTCATTCGCTATAAAAAGATTATCTTGACATACTGTTTTTTATTATGAAAAAAGGTATAATTATATAATGAATTTAGAAAATTTGCTATAATAGACCAACCAAGTGTTTTTCATTTCATTTTAGCCTGCCAGTTATAAAAAATACTGAACATGGAGGTTGTTGTATGAACACTAATTACGGCATAGTTATTTTCCCGTCAAAAAAATTGCAGGATTTGGCCAATTCTTATAGAAAGCGGTATGATCCGCATTATGCTTTAATTCCTCCGCATGTAACATTAAGATCACGCTTTGAAGCATCTGAAGAAGAAATAAAACAGCTGACGGAAACACTTCATGGAATAGCGAAGAAACACGAGCCATTTCATATAAATGCTACAAAAATCAGCTCTTTCCAGCCTGTCAACAATGTCATTTATTTTAAAATTGAGCCTTCAGCCCAGCTCGAAGAGTTACATATTGAACTGAATGATCATATTAGCGGCGATACACCTGAATATAATTTTGTTCCCCATATTACCATCGGACAAAAACTCTCCAATGATGAACATTCCGATGTATATGGGAGCTTAAGAATGCAGCCTGTTAATCACGAAGAGGTTGTGGATCGTTTTCATCTTCTATATCAGCTGGAAAACGGCTCATGGACCGTTTATGAAACATTCAGGCTAGGAAAGGAATAGTGAAAAGTGGAAGTAAGAATAGTCTCATCTGAACAAGAATTGCACGATGCCTTCTCAGTAAGGAAACAAGTTTTTATCAACGAGCAAAATGTTCCTGAAGAAGAGGAAATCGATCAGTTCGAAGACGAAGCAGTCCATTTTGTACTATATAATAATGGCATGCCTGCAGGTGCCGGAAGATTTCGCACTGTTGACGGCAATGGCAAAGTGGAAAGAATATGCGTTCTGAAGGAGAACCGTCAGAGCGGCTCAGGAAAAGCAATAATGGATAAAATCGAAGAGCATGCTAAGAAACAAGGCTTGCCTGCCTTAAAATTAAATGCCCAGACGCAGGCTATCCCTTTTTATGAAAAGCTCGGCTATCAGGTAATCTCGGAAGAATTCATGGATGCCGGGATTCCCCACCGTACAATGAAAAAAACGATATAGCGGAAAAGCTTCTGCCAGGATGGCAGGAGCTTTTTTGTATGCAATAATTTGGGGCATTCTGCAAACACTATTCCAGATACAGCATTTTAAGGAGTGGTTTGAATGGAATATTTGCATATCGTAAGTGTACTTGTGATAGGATATTTTTTCTTATTTATTATGGCAAAACTCCTGGGCAAAACACAGATCACACAGATTACTCCTTTTGATTTCATCTCGGCCATCGTGTTAGGCGAGCTGGTGGGAAATGCCCTATATGATCAGGAGACTGGAATCCCCGAAATATTCTTTGCTGTTGCAGTATGGGGGATTCTCATTTACACAACAGAAATCCTTACCCAAAAATTTAAACGGGCACGCAAGCTTCTTGAAGGTGAACCCTCTATTGTTATAAAAAAAGGAAAAATCGTCTATGAAGAACTGAAGAAAAATCATCTCGACCTTAATCAGCTCCAGCACCTCCTCCGTTCAAAGGATGTCTTTTCAATCAGGGAATGCGAATATGCCATTCTTGAAACAGATGGAACGGTCAGTGCATTAAAAAAAACACTTTACTCGACCCCAACCATTGGAGATTTAAAACTCCCAATAATTAATATCGAGCTGCCAGTAACTTTAATTTTAGACGGGGAAGTGATTTGGGATAATCTCAAAAGCATCAATTGGGACGAAACAAAGCTTATTAATGAAATTAAAAACAATGGCGCCAATAATGTCAAAGATGTCTTATACGCAGAGTGGAAAAAAGGAGAGGCTTTGCACGTGCAAACGTACTGAGCCTCTCCTTCTTTTCTTATATGCATTCACTAATATAGCGGCCTTTACCCGTCAGCTCTCCGTATGTTTCTTCTGCCTTTTTTCTGGTGCTCCGTGTTTGGTTGTCCGCCCGCTGCTGAGGATTTGATTTGGTTAGCCTTCTTTGAATATTAAGAGGAAGCTCATGACGGAAATCTTTTGAATTGGATTGTGCCGATATTTTGGAAACTGGAACGAAATGAAATGGATCATATTTTGTGCCAATCTCTCTTTCTGCATACTGACTATACTGATATGAAGGTACAGGTAAAATGTAGCCCATGAATGCTCCCCTCTCTATTCTCTATGTATGTAATTATTAAAGGTATACGAAACAATCTTTACTTTTATGTACCCGTTTACATAAAATTATAAACAGAAAAGCACTTTAGAATCCTTTACCGGTTTGTTATGATAAAATTTGTCTTGTTATAAGGATGATAAATAATTTAAACTCGGCAATTTATAAAAATGGGGTATTTTTTATGAAGACAGCAATTTTACATAATAAAGCAGTGAATCTGGAACAATTGAATCGAGAAAGTTTTCAGCATATTTATGAAGAAGGCAAAAAAGGAAAGCTGCATTGCCCTGATTGCGGAGCTTCTGTCCGTTTGTATTTAGGAATTATGGATGAGCCTCATTTTTATCATATTCAGCAAAGCAGCAGGATGTGCAAGGATATAATAATGAAACAAGAATCAGCTAAGATTGAAACTGAAGAATATATAGAAAGAAACGGCTTTAAAGTTCCTGTTTCAAGGCCCATTGCTTCTGCTGCTGTAAAAGAAATCGAATCAGCCTTTAAAAAAGCTCAGCCGGCAAAAAATATCCCCCCTTATATCCAGGAAAGCACTCACAATCCTAGTTTCCCTGATGAATACCTAAAGTCCCTATCACAAGCAGGAGTCTTTTTGGATGAACAGCAGGCAGCGGCTGTCTCACATATTGATGGGCCTCTGCTCGTTCTTGCAGGAGCAGGGAGCGGCAAGACCCGAGTTTTAACAACCAGGACTGCTTTTATGCTCCGCGAGAAAGATATCGATCCTAAATCAATAATGCTCGTTACTTTTACAGCTAAGGCTGCGGCTGAAATGAAGGAGCGCCTTACCCAATATCCCGGAATGGATTCACGAAAAGTCAGGCAAATCGTTTCCGGCACTTTTCACAGCTTGTTTTACCGGATTCTCTCCTTCCACAATCCGGAAAAATGGTCTTCCGGCAAACTCCTTAATAAAGAATGGCAGCGGGAACAGATCATTAAGGAATCCAGCAAAGACTTAAAGCTCGATGAAAAGGAATTTGCCTTTGACCTTGCCCTCCAGCAAATTAGCTATTGGAAAAACTCTCTTACCGTACCTGGGAGGGTTCATCCAAAGAATGATTGGGAGGAACAGACCGCGATTCTTTATGAAAGGTATGAACAAACAAAATTAAGAAGAGAATTATTTGATTTTGATGATATGCTGACGGGCTGCCATGCTCTTTTTCATGAAAAGCCTGAAATTCTTGAACAATATCAAAATCGCTTTCATTATTTTCTGATCGATGAGTTCCAGGATATTAATAATGTTCAATATGAGCTTATGAAAATGCTGTCCGATAAAACAAAGAATGTCTGTGCAGTGGGTGACGATGATCAATCTATTTATGCTTTCAGAGGAAGCGATCCCCAATATCTTTTAGATTTCGAGAAAGATTTCCCTGGTGCTAAAGTTATAACATTGAATCAGAATTACCGCTCTGCTCACGAAATCGTATCAGCAGCGAACCAAATCATTTCTTTAAATAAACATAGACGTGTCAAAAGCATGAATGCCCAATTTTCTGGCGGGCAGCACCCTTTCCTCTTTTTTCCTTTTGATGAGGAAGAAGAAGCAACGATGATTATGACTGATATTCAGGAAAAAATTGAAGAAGGATATGAGCCGCGGGATTTTGCAGTATTATTCCGCACCCATACTGGCAGCAGGGCCATTTTTGAAAGGCTGGCCAATTCCAGCCTTCCGTTTAAATTGGATCAGGATGCCGAATCATTTTATGATCGGTTTATTGTTCGGAGCATGCTTGCTTTTCTAAAGTTATCATTAAATGAGGATGACCAGAATGCCTTGAAAGATATGCTCCCTTCTCTATTTGTTAAACAATCAGTCCTTCAGGATATTAAGGCAGAAAGCATCTTGCAGGATTGCTCAATGCTGGAGTGCCTAAAGTTTATAAAAACAGGATTTGCTTTTCAGGAAAGCAAGTTAAAAAAAGTGATCCCTGTTACCAGATCAATCTCAGGACTTAGTCCCATCACTGCAATTGAAACTGTTGAAAAAGAACTGGGCTTCCAGGACTTTATAAAAAAACGCGGCAATGAAGGCAATAAAATGGATAAAGGCTCTGATGATATAAAAGATTTGAAGGTCGCTGCGCGCAACTTTCAATCTCTTCATGAGTTTCTGGAGCACACTGAACATATGAGAGCCATGAACAAAGAAATCAAGCGCCTCAGCAGGAATAATGATAATGCCATTACATTAAGCACTATCCACCGTTCAAAGGGGCTTGAATATAATGTGGTATATGTTGCCGGTGCAGTTGAAGGAAACCTCCCGCATGATCATGCACTGGAAGCTTACCGTTCAGGTGAGTCTGCACCGCTGGAGGAAGAACGAAGGTTAATGTACGTTGCCGTTACAAGGGCAAGGAAGGACTTATACATTTCTGTGCCGGAAAAAAGGCGGGGACGGAAGGCATATGCCTCAAGGTTCCTTGCCCCCATTACAAGAAGCGGCAGGAATAAAGGCGGAAAATAAACAGAAGACCTGGCTGCAACCCGGCCAGGTCCTTCTGTTATTTTTTATTCATCATCTGGGAAATTGTATTAAAGTCAAGCTGCTTTCCATCAGCAACAATCGATTTCACAATCTTATCTTCCATATCCTTGGAAACGGGTTTATTAGCAATTTGCGAAACTCTTTTGATTACATTTCGTACTGTTTTTTCATCTTTAAAATTTGCATTCTGCAATGAGCCGGCCAGTTCCAATACATCCTTCATATTTACGCCTGTTTTCTTTTCAAGGTTTTTAAAAAAGTTGTTATCCATCCTGCTCAATCACGCTCCTTCATTTACTCCTTTATATCTTATGAAGGTGGGCGAAAAACGTGAAATGTATTAAAAATTTATGTACTGATACGCATAAAAGCCAACACAAAACCTGCTGCCGGTTCTGAGTCAGCCTTTGTGTATCTAATTGTAGAAACTTGCGCCGACGATAATGAGTAAAATGAATAGGACGACGATTAGAACAAACGTATTCCCATAGCCCCCGCCATATCCGCAGCCTCCATAGCCATAGCCCATGCCTCTCACCTCACTTGGATTTCTTCCTACAACATATGTGAAAATAAAGCAGGGGTATGGGCAAGCTCCCAAGGCAGGCTTGGCTTATTCAGTCAGATTGAAATAAGAGGCTTGTTTTTAAATAACTTGAAGGCATTCTTGTGTATTTACCATATCATTTACCCTTTTGGCTTGAAAATTAGTGCACCGATAAAACCGAAAATTATCGCAGCTGAAATACCGGAGCTGGTTACTTCGAACATTCCGGTCAATACGCCGACAAGCCCGTGCTGATCAGCTTCCTGAAGGGCTCCATGGACGAGGGAATTGCCAAAGCTTGTTATAGGGATTGTCGCTCCGGCCCCCGCAAAGTCCGCAAGCGGTTCATAAAGGCCAACACCATCAAGAACAGCTCCCAATACAACCAAAAGACTTAATGTATGGCCAGGTGTTAACTTAAAAACATCAAATAATATTTGTCCAAATACGCAAAATAGGCCTCCAATTACAAAAGCCCAAAAAAACATAGGCAGCATACAAATATTCCTCCTTTTAACATCCTCTTTAAGTCATTTCGATTGAAACTGCATGTGCAATACAGGGGATGCTTTCACTCTGCTGGAATGTCAATGGTGATAATAAAGCGCCCGTCGCGACAACAAGGATTCTTCTGTAAGTCCCTTGTTTCATTTGATTCAAAAGGTGTCCGTACAAAACAGCAGCCGAGCACCCTGCGCCGCTTCCTCCAGACTGGACTGGCTGATCATCTTTATAAATCATTAATCCGCAATCTTTAAATTTCTCTCTATCTATGTTCAATCCATTATTTTTGAGCAGTTCATAAGCTGTTTCCTGGCCTATTCTCCCAAGATCCCCTGTGACAATCAGATCGTAATGAGATGGATCCAGCTGCATGTCTTTGAAGTGTGCAGTAATGGTATCTGCTGCTGCCGGCGACATAGCTCCTCCCATATTAAAAGGATCTGTCAGACCCATGTCGATTACTTTGCCGATTGTAGCAGAAGTGGTAACCGGCAAATTCGCACCAGCTGCGTTTGCTGAGACCAGTGCCGCACCTGCACCAGTTACTGTCCACTGTGCTGTTGGAGGCTTTTGGCCTCCGTATTCTGTCGGGTATCTGAATTGTTTTTCAACAGCCGCATTATGGCTGGAAGCTCCTGTCAAAACGTGATCAGCACCACGGTAATTAACAATGAAGGATGCCAGCGCAAGTCCTTCCATTGAAGTTGAACAAGCTCCGAAAACCCCGAAATATGGGATTTGTATCGTTCTTGCACTTAAACTTGAAGGTGTTATCTGATTGATTAAATCCCCGGCAATATAAAATTGTACATCCTCCTTTTGGACATTTGCCTTATTTAAGGCAGTCTGTCCCGCCTCTTCCAAAAGGATCCGATGTGCTTTCTCATAAGAGTCTTCACCCATCCACAAATCATCATGCAGAACATCAAAATCCTCTGACAGATTGCCGTTTGCCTCAAATGGCCCGCCGGAAACACCTGCAGCTGCAATTACCGGACGGTTTTGAAAGACCCAGGATTGTTTTCCCTTTAGCATTAAATAACCCCCCAAATAATTAATAGCGTTTTAATTAGGGCCACGACGAAAGCCGAAAACACACCAAAAAGAATAACCGACCCTGCAAGCTTGAACATGTTTCCCCCTACACCCAGGACAAAGCCTTCCGTTCGATGCTCAATAGCAGCTGAAATTACAGCATTTCCAAATCCCGTTACAGGAACTGCACTGCCTGCTCCGCCGAACTGGCCCAAACGGTCATAAACGCCAAAACCTGTCAGCAGCATGGAGATAAAGATCATGGTAGCAACAGTTGGATTTCCGGCTGTCTGTTCGGTAAAGTTAAAAAAGTAGATATAAAAATAAGTTATTGCCTGTCCAACAACACAGATGAGACCTCCCACCCAGAAAGCACGAATGCAATTTTTCAGGACTGGGCGCTTCAGCTCATGCTTTTGCTCAAGCTTCTCATATTGCTGCTGTTCCGGTGTTTTTGTTTTTTTACTCATGCCGCTGCTCCCTTCCTATGTCATTTCATTTTTAAGCTTTATGATTTTATCAAGTTTCTTTTTAGCCTTTTTGTCTGTAAAATTGGGATCTTTCATTTTTTCCTGGAGCTCTACTGCCTCAATAAAGATTTTATAATCGCTTGAAACAATGAAGTTCTCATCAGGGTATTTCTCCTCAAGCATTTTTGTCATTTTCTTTTCAATTTTTTTCATGTGGAATCGCTGCAAATGCTTCACTTTGTAAGCAACTAGAGTATCCCCATTGCTCTTTACCACTGCAACATCATAAAGTTCTTTCATTTTTTCGACGTCATGTTCAATGTTTTCAACTAAATCCAAATTTCCCTTTGTATTTTTATCAATTAATACAGCAGGGGGATTAGTCGTTTTGAGCAGCGCAAGGTCGCTCTCTGTCACCTTTCCATCTCCGCTGCAGCCTGATAATAAGATCAGTGAAAATGCAATAAACGATAAAAGTTTTTTCATAATAGTCCCTTCCTATGTAGAATCTTTAATTATATTGTCCTCGAATAGTTTTGGATTTATGAATATTACTTCCCATCCTATTTTTCCCAGAAGAAAACAATAAAAAAAAGCCGGGACCTCCGGCTATTGAGCTTTCTTCGTTTTTTTTCCGCAGCCGCACCCCTTTTTCTTTTTCTTGCTGACCGGCTGTGTTTTTTCCGCGTGCTGATCCTTATGATTCTTTAACATCATTGAGGCCCTCCATTAACAATAATTTTCCTCTTTTTAATTTATGCTGAGCCTCAAAGCTTGTGTAAAACAAACGCCCACATGCTGGAACAAATAGCTATAAGCAAATTAATTAATTAATTTTTGCACCAGAGATTCTATAATAGCTGCAAGTCCGGCAACTGCTAAAATCAGCAGCACCGGAGCTGCCAATGATGCATAGAAGTAATATAACAAATATAAAAAAACCGCACTCCACACACCAGTACACCAGTAACAGCTTAAAAGTTCTCCCAAGAAACCTCGCAATTTTCCATCTTTCACAACCAAAAAAACTTCAATTTCGCCGTTTTCATCCTTTTCTTCAACCTCTTCCAAAAAAGGCTTGCGCAAAAACTCGGTAATTTTATCAAATACAATCAGTCTGGTCAGCCTGAAGCTTGCAAGAGCAAAAATCAGCAGTTCCATAGGTGTTATGTCCATTTTTTTCACCTCCAATGTAAAAAAATAGCCTATTTTTTCAAAAAACAAGGCGTTTGTCCGTAACCCATAGGGCACTTCGGCAATATGTTAGTAGTGTAGACCACAAGAAACAAACAAGGAGGAAAACAAAAATGGGTTGTGGAAAAAAAGACGACTTCAAAGGCAAAAGCTGTGTATGTGAAGTAGTTCGTGCTATAAAAGATATTCAAGATAACGCAGAAGATGTGTGCGAATGCCCTTCCAACTGTTTCCTGGAGCCGCTTGGAGCGATATCACCTTCAAACAGAAAGCGCCATAAGCGTCCGGATACACGCGTATTCACATTAAAAACTGCGGACGGTTCACCATTCCATGCATTCTTTACAGGAAATGACTGTGCATGTGTTTCGATCTTTTTTAGAGTAGAAGAAGTATTCGATAACTGCTGCGCGGTGCTTCGTGTACTGGAGCCGGTTAACAGAAAAGAAGGCCCTGACAAGACAGTAAACCTTGCAGATGACTGCTGCATCGACTTAAGAAAGGTTTGCGAAGTTGACTACTTCCGCAGTACAAATGACTGTGTTACCGTTGATTTAACATGTTTCTGCGCTGTTCAATGTATTGCAGATGTTGACCTGGATATCTGTGAAGACTAATTAAATGCAGCCAGCCGACCATTCGGCTGGCTATTTTTTTGGCCGATTTCCGCCAGAGTTTAGTTTTACCTTCTTAGTCCAATCATTTTAACTGTATTTAAAGATTGAAGATTTAATTGCTCAATTGTATCATCGAACAACTTAATCTCGATCCATTCTTCATTTTTTGAAACCAGAAATCCTCTTATTGCCTTCTCGCCGGTTTCAAATATACAGGGTATAGGCGGAAGCTGTTTAGGAAAATCAATTAAGTAATCCAGGCGCTCAAGAGTGTCCATTTCCTTAAAGCTTTTTACACGATTGAAAGCCGGCTTTCTTTTTTCCGACGTAAACGCAAAGGATGCACTTTCTTTTTTCTCTTCCCTGCCTGCTTGGAATTCTTCAATAGCTTCCTTCACCTTTATTTCGGTCATATTTTCGTTTTTTTCTTCGGGCATCGCCTGTTCATTTATTTTGTCTGCGGGTTCCGGTACACTTTCTTTTTGTTCCAGTTTACGATCCAGCTCTGCTTTTCTGCTGGAGTAGACTGTTTGCATCCTGGTTTCTGGAAATTGAAAACTCGGCTGCTGTATATAAAATAATGGTTCCTTCACTTTTTTCTCAGCCATTTTTTGCCCACCTCCGCTAATCTTATTGTTCGTCGTATTATATGTATGCAGAAGATGGGCTTTCGTTTCTGATGGAAATAAAAAAAGCCCGCTCACATTGGAGCAGGCAATTTCTATTACAGAATATGATAACCGGAATCTACGTGAATATTTTCACCCGTTATTCCTCGGGACAGGCTGCTGAATAAGAATAAAGCTGTATCCCCTACTTCTTCCGGTGTTGTTGTTTTACGTAGAGGAGCCCGTTCTTCAATTTCTTTCAGGATAGAATTGAACTCGCTGATTCCTTTTGCAGAAAGAGTCCTGATTGGACCTGCTGAAATGGAATTGACCCGAATTCCATCTTTACCGAGGTCGTTTGCCAAATATTTGACACTTGCGTCAAGGGAGGCTTTTGCTACACCCATAACATTATAATTTTTCACAACCTTTTCACCGCCAAGGTATGTGAGAGTCACAATGCTTCCGCCTTCTGTCATTAAGCCTTTTGCTTCCTTGGCAACGGCAGTCAATGAATAAGAGCTGATATTGTGAGCTAAAAGAAACCCGTCTCTTGTGGTGTTCATATATTCTCCCTGAAGTTCTTCTTTATGGGCAAAGGCGATGCAGTGGGCAATTCCATGAATTACACCAGCTTCCTCCTTAATCGTGCCAAAGCATTTCGCGATGTCTTCATCACTTGTTACATCACAAGGAAGAACTAATGAATGTGCATCCTCCAATGATTCAGCCAGTTCACGCACACTTTTCTCAAGTCTTTCTCCCGCATATGTAAAAATTAAACGGGCACCAGCATCATGAAGGGATTTGGCAATTCCCCATGCAATACTTCTTTTATTTGCCACACCCATTACAACGAATGTTTTGCCATTTAGTGAAAGAGTCATTTTAAAATCCTCCTGATTTATTATTACATGTTATTAGTACCTAGTACTAATTGTACATCAATTTACCTGAAAAGAAAAGCCGAAAAAATCCTGCTATTAAAGCAGAACTTTATCGGCAAGAAAGATGCCGGAGAGCCCTAACACCATTCACAAAATTCAAGTTCCCTTTTTAATTCATCAACGTACTCCTTAGATCCCGTAACAATCAGGCGGTCATTAACATGCAGTTCAGTATCCCCGTGCGGAACAATAGAATCCTTTCCTCTAAATATACGTACGAATATTACATCCCCTGTAAACGGGAATCGCCGAAGCATCATGCCTTCAAACTGCTCATTCTTTAATCGGATCTCGTATAAAGCTGTTTCCTGGTTCGTTAAAATGTTTACCACACTCGGTGATTCGATTAAAGCACGAAGCAGCGCCTTAGACGAAAGAATGGTTGAAAACAGCTCAATATCATGTTCCCGTAATGTTTCTTCCATATCAGGGCTTTCCATCCGGCAAATGACACGATCCACTCCTTTTTCTTTAAAAGCAATAGATAATGTGGCATTTGTCTCTTCATCCCCTGTCGAGATTACTACAATATCTGACTCAACTGCTTCTGTACCTTCAAAATTTTCAATATCAAATTCATCAATTTCAATGATATCAAACAAAGAATCAGCTATCTGCTTTTCCGCCTTTTCCTGCTTTTTATGATACAAAGCTGGTTCGTAAAGGGATGATTTAAGTTCATTATAGATCGGCATCGTCATTTGATTAGCACCAATGAACGATACTTTTAGCTTTTTCTCTTCGGCCGCTTCCATAGGGAATAGCTTTTTAAAGACTACAGGAGTAAATATACTCGTTATGACAGCGACTAAAATCAAGGTTCCGCTCATTTCGGCGGTAATGACATCCATTCTTTCACCAATAGTTGCTGCAGCAATAACAAGGGAAAGAGTTGACGTTAATAAAAACCCTGAAGCAATAACAGTTTTAATGTCATACCATCTTTTTAAAATATAGATTGGTAAAAGTTTTGAAAGCAGCAGTGCAATCAGCAGCAACGGAATAAGCATTAGCAATTTAGGATCTCCAAACAATGTCCATACGTCGAGATCCACCCCTACCATCACAAAGAAAATAGGGATGAGGAATCCATATCCAAAGGAATCCAGTTTATGGATCATTTCCTGATTTGGCGCCAGCAATGATACGAGCACTCCGGCCAGGAAAGCACCTAATATATTCTCTGCCCCAACTGTTTCTGATAACGCCACCAGGAAAATGATCAGTGCAAATACTGCTCTTGTTCCAATCTGAACAGTCCCAGTAGACATCGCTTCAAGAAAATTAAGGTTTTTGAACCTTCTGCCTAGGAAATACAGCAATACTCCTACGCCAAATAGGACGAGAAGCAGCCAGGTATTCCCTCCGCCTGTGTCATTTAAAGAAACAAACACAGCCAGAAGAATCATCGTAGCCAAATCAGCAATAACGGCAATCAGCAGAATGATTTGGCCTATGCCTGTTTTCATTAAATGGGCTTCCTTAAGTGTTGGAACCACTACTCCCAGAGAAATGGTCGAAATAATTAATGTCATTAAAAAGGCATTATCAATGAATCCTGCCCAGACAAATAAATACGATAGACCTAATGAAACCAAAAATATTCCTATAAATACAATAGAAGACACAGCAAAAGAGTTTGGCTCAAGCTTCCCGCTTGGGAGCTTTACTCTCTTCTTTGCCGAAGAGAAAGCTGTAAAGTCAATTTCCAGACCGCTCAAGAACATTAGAAATATAAATCCAAGAGTCGAAAGAGTTTCCAGCCACATATCCTCATGCACGATATCAAAGCCGCTTTTACCGATAATCAAACCTATAAGAATCTCTGCCACCACTACAGGGATGAAATTAATTTTCAGCCGGTGCAGCAAAATGGGCGTGATAAAAGCAGCCAATATCACAATGACCAGCGAAGCTACCGATGCTCCATGTTCCATAACATAACCCCCTTAACCTGTTAAGTAGCTCATAAATAATGTCGCCATTCCAAAATAAATTAAAATACTGATTAGATCATTAATAGTTGTAATAAATGGACCTGAGGCTACAGCCGGGTCAATTTTCATCCTGTGCATTAGCAATGGGATCAGCGCACCGGCAAGGGTGGCGACTATCAACGTAAACAAAATTGAAACGCCAACTAAAACACCAAGAAAGAAATTTCCTTTCCAGAAGTAAACAATGAAAGTTACAAGAACGCCGCAAATTCCGCCATTAATTAACCCAGTCCCGGCTTCCCTTATCACCAGTTTCCACTTATTTTCTTTCTCCAGGTCACCTGTAGCAATACCCCGGACAGCAACAGCCAATGCCTGAGTCCCTGTATTTCCTGCCATCCCTGCAATAAGAGGAATGAAAACAGCCAGAATGGCAACCTTATCCAGGGTATCCTCAAATCTTCCGATAAGGCTTGCAGTTAACATACCCAAAAACAGCAGGATGATAAGCCAGGGGAGCCGTTTACGTGCTGCAGAAACTGGATTCCTGTCAATATGATCCATATCCGATACAGCAGCCAATTTGGAATAATCATCAGATGCTTCTTCTTCCATGACATCCATGACATCATCAACTGTAATAATACCCAGCAAATGGTTTTGAAAATCCACAACCGGTACGGCGAGGAAGTTATAGTCCTTAATTTTTCTTGCGACTTCTTCCTGATCTTCACCAACTGATACGGAAACTACCCTGTCATTTGTAATTTCCGAAATCATTGTATCATCATCACTTACTATTAAATCCCTTAATGAAATAACGCCAATAAGTTTTTTTTCGTCATTTACAACGTACACATAATAAATGGTTTCCGCTCTTGGCGCTTCATTTTTCAGGATATACATAGCTGAACGAACCGTCTGATTGGCTGACAGTGAGACAAATTCCGTCGTCATGATACTTCCTGCTGTATATTCTTCGTAATGAAGCAAATCCTTAATTTCTTTTGCCGATTCATCATCCATAATTGTCAAATAGCTGACAACCTGGTCTTTATCCAGTTCATTTAAAACATCAACGGCATCATCGGCATACATTTCTGAAAGCATATCCGCCGCATAGTGGGGGTTCATCTCAGCAAGGACATCTTTATAATCTTCTTCCTCAATCTCCAGATTTTCAAATAGAGCTGCCATTTCTTCCGGAGAGAGATAAAGATAAATTTTCGCCCGGATTTCCTCATCCAGATCTTTAAAAAATGAAGCCTGATCATAAGGGTGCATATCAAGAAATTCTTTCCTGAAGATATCAATTTCTTCATTTTGTAAAGATTGGATTAAAAGACTGGTATTGATGTGGGAATCTGCCCTTTCCACTGTGTGATCTTCCATAGAGATTACCTCCTCTCATACAATGAAATCATCCTTTTGAAATTCATTCGCAGCACAGGAACCTGAGATAAATGGGAACAATTTCATTCTTGCTGTGGAACTGATATTGCCAGCGGTATTTTTGTTAAACACGAACCACGAGCTTCTTGCCCGTTAAAAAACGTCACAGGAAAACGTACTTCACTATACTAGCAAATCTTTGTTTTTTTGTCGTCTCTGAACATTCATAACTTCAAATGAACGGTTATGTACTTTTCATAATTTTAATTTTCCCATTCCTTAAACTTAAAACCGTTAAAGCTTTCTCTGCAGGCTGAAAATAAACGTCATGATAAATATTATGAAAATTGATATCATAACAGTAGAACTATTAAAGGAGCCTATATATGAGACTTGATATTATTGGTGATATTCACGGCTGCTTTGCTGAATTTAAAGAACTGACTTTGAAAATGGGCTATAGTTGGAAGAGGGGATTTCCTGTCCACCCTAGTAATAGAAAACTCGCCTTTGTTGGAGACTTAACAGACAGAGGACCAGAATCTCTGGCAGTCGTCGAATCAGTATATAACCTTGCCGCAAATGACCTGGCGTACTATGTCCCGGGCAATCATTGCAATAAACTATACCGCTACTTTCTAGGGAATAAAGTTCAAATTACACATGGCCTGGAAACCACAGCAGCTGAATACGAGCAGCTGGACCCGCAATCACAGATGGAAATTAAACGTAAATTTATGAAATTATATGAAAGCGCACCGCTATACCATGTACTTGACAACAATAAACTGGTAATCGCCCATGCTGGAATTAAGGAAAGCTACATTGGGAAGCATTCATCCAAAGTTAAAACCTTTGTTCTTTACGGAGATATAACTGGAGAAAAAAATCCTGACGGGACCCCCGTGAGACGGGATTGGGCTAAACAGTATGAGGGTAAGCCAGCGGTCGTCTATGGGCATACTCCTGTAAAGGAAGTCAGGAAAATCAATAACACCTATAATATTGATACAGGTGCTGTTTTTGGAAATAAATTAACCGCAATTAGATATCCGGAAATGGAATTAATGTCTGTCCAATCAGGCATGCCTTATGCAGAAGAGAAGTTTAGGAAGATTTAATCCAAAAAGCCGGCAAATGCCGGCTTTTACAATAGACAATTCATATCTTCTGGGAGCTCCTGTTCAAACATGAGGGTTCTGTGCAGAAAGGGATGATAGAAGGAAAGGCTGCAGCAGTGCAGTGCCTGCCTCCTGATTAACTGTCTTGTGCCTCCATACAATTCATCACCTGCAAGAGGATAACCAAGCCATGCCAAATGGACTCTGATCTGATGAGTTCTGCCAGTTTCAAGCTTTAATTTTACATGTGTAAATTCTTTGCGCCGGCTGATTACCTGATAATGAGTACATGCATATTGTCCTGCCTCACTAACTTCCCGCTCAATAATACTGTCTTTTTTTCTCGCAATCGGCTGTTCTATAGTACCCGCATCCCGGCTGATTGTCCCTTCTGCAAAGGCTTCATACGTCCGCTGGATTTTACGGAAGCGCTGCTGCTGGCTAAACAAATGATGCACGTGCCTGTGTTTCGCAATTAAAACCAAGCCAGAAGTATCTCGATCGAGTCGAGTCACGATATGCGCAGCAGACTTTAAGTCTATTCGCTGATAGTATCCAATCAGCCGATTAGCCAAACTTCCCGAAGGATGTTCTCTGGAAGGAATGGTACTCACACCTGCCGGTTTATTTACTATAAGAAGATAAGCATCTTCGTAAAGAATATCAAGGGGCAAGTCTTCCCCCTTCATACCTTTACTGGGAACTTCTTCAGGGAAACCAACCTGAAGAATATCTCCTTCCTTTAGCTCATAGCGGACATTGACTTCCTGATTGTTCACTTTAATGAAGCCCCCGGCAAATTTTATGTCAGTGAGTGCAGTTTTAGAAATATCATTTTCTTTTAAAAATCCCCTGATTAACGAGCCCGCCTGCGGGGCAGTAATTTTCCATTGTAATTCAAAACGCGCCATGAGCTATAGGCTCCTGTTCTGTTAGAAGTAACGGGCTTATTAAAATAAGCGATTCTAAATACTGCAGGGTTTCTTTTTCAATCAGCAACAAAGGAATCGTGTACCCTTTTCCAGAATGGGAATGGCCTGAACCTGGCAAAACGGATTTTTTCATCCGCCACTCTGAATTGTATTGATTTTACATCTTTATGAAGAAGAGTCAAATGATCAATAGTAATTTGAAAATCCGGCTCGTTCACAGGCTTCAGCATGCATGTATGGTGTGCCGGCAGTACGAGCGGAGAGCCCACTGTACGGAATACCTTGTTATTAATGGAAGCCATTTCAGCAAGCTGGATGGCAGGCAAGGAAGGATGCAGAATGGCACCCCCCAGCGCCTTATTATAAGCTGTACTCCCTGATGGAGTAGAAACACAAAGACCATCTCCCCGGAACCGTTCAAAATGCTGGCCGCGTATTTCCACATCCATTACTAATGTACCTTCCACCGCTTTGACTGTCGATTCATTCAATGCAAGATAACGGGTTTCTTTGCCTCCATGCTGGTAGCGGATAATCACTTCCAGGAGCGGATATTCAATCACCTGATACGGGGTTTTGGCAATTGCAATGACAAGCTTTTCGATTTCCTCCGGAACCCAGTCTGCATAAAACCCGAGATGCCCTGTATGTATACCCACAAACGCGGTCTTGTCCAGACGGCTGCTGTATCGGTGAAAGGCATAAAGCAAGGTGCCATCCCCGCCTACCGATATGACTATATCAGGCTCTTCTTCATCATATGTAAGCTCGAAGTCCAATAAATAGGTTCTCATTTTGTGCATGAGTGTATTAGATTTTGAATCTCCTTTTGAGGTAATGGCAAATTTCATCTTATCCAAGCTCCTCTTTTATACGTTAGTTTTCTCCCTTTTGCTGTTTTTCCTTTTTCCTTGTAAAGAATGCCTGGGCATCCTGAATCTCACCGCGAATGAGTGACATTTCTTCATCAAGCCTGAAAGCAGCCTCTGCCGCTCTCTGGAGCCTCATCTGGATATCTTCAGGGAATTGGCCCTTATACTTATAATTTAAGGAATGTTCAACCGTGGCCCAGAAATTCATGGCAAGCGTTCTAATTTGAATCTCTGCCAGGATTTTCTTCTCTCCTTTTATTGTCTGAACAGGATATCGGATCACGACATGGTAAGAGCGGTAACCGCTTGCTTTTTTATGAGATATGTAATCTCTTTCTTCAACTATTTCAAAATCATTTCTTTGTCTTAATAGTTCAACCACTCTCTTAATATCATCTACAAATTGGCACATCATTCTAACACCGGCAATATCCTGCATTTCAGATTCCAATTTGTCGAGAGGAATGCCTTTTTGGTTTGCCTTATCAAGAATGCTTGCAATAGGCTTTACCCTCCCAGTAACAAATTCAATCGGGGAATGAGTAGAATCCATTTCAAATTGGCTTCTCATGCCTTTTAGCTTTATTTTTAATTCTTCGACGGCCTGTTTATATGGCGCCAAAAATAAATCCCAATGCTTCACCTGCAACACCACCAAATATCCGAAGTTAGAAAAGCGCAAGCGCCTCGTTCACCCCCGACTTCGAGAGGGGGCAACACAGCCTATCTCTTTATCCAAGTTTTTCGTTATTGAAACATTTAATTAAAATAAGTTCTCTACTTTTTCTACCATTTCATTTCCATAATTGCTGTTCCCACGGATATTTTCTACTAAATCTCCTAATTCCTCATGAAAGCCTGCCAGTTCAATGCGAGCATGATTACGATCTGAAGCAAATACACGCATCTGGCCATCCAGTGCCTTTTTTAGTTCCGGCCAGACTATTTCCGGAAGCGATATATATGTATAATCATCATTTTGTTCTGCTATGTAAATAAATGAAAGGTTGTCGGAATCAGCCAATATTTGCTGCATGGCAGTTAAGCCTGAGACTGTTCCAGCTTCTATCCCCAAAATTAATTCATTTTCAATCCATTCTGCATTTACAACTGTAAGTTTCTGTTTCATTTTTCTACCTCCATTGTCACTACCTATTCTATCGCAGATTTTATGGACAGTAAAACCCCTGATTCAATTTTCACTGCCCACAGTCCTGCACCCCGAAAGTTCAGTTAAACATGCAAACTCCCCTGATGACTTTATCACAATAATAAAAAAAACTTCAAAGATTGAAGTCCATGCTGATTAAGGAGATAATACAGGAAATTACTTATAGCTGAGGTGTAGTGGCTTGTCTAACAAAAATATTGAAATTGAATTTAAAAACATGGTCAACAGAGAAGAATTTTCCTCATTAATAGATTTTTTTAATATAAGAAGCGAGGATTTTTCCGAACAGGAGAATCATTACTTCGATACACCGGATTTTTTATTGAAGGCTAAAGGAAGTGCCTTAAGGATTAGGGAGAAAAACGGCTCATTTGAATTGACTCTTAAACAGCCTCACCCTGAAGGGCTATTGGAAACCAATGAGAATCTTACTGAGTCCGAAGCTGCAGAGATGATCCGGACTGGGAAAATCCCGGCTGAGCTGATAATAAGATCCATAAAAGAGCTGGGCATAGAGACAGATAAACTTCAATACTTTGGCACTCTCGCAACAAAACGTGCCGAAAAGGAATACATGAAAGGATTGGCTGTTCTTGATCACAGCCGATATTTAAATAAGGAAGATTTTGAGTTAGAATATGAAGTGGATAACAGGAATGAAGGTGAATTGACATTTCTTAATTTGCTCAAACAGCTTAACATTCCTGTCAGGAAGACCGAAAATAAAATTAAGAGGTTTTATAACGAAAAATACAGACAGCAAAAGGATTAACAGAAGTACACCTTTTGCCAAGGAGCAATACAATGAACGTAAATCAGTTAAAAATATTAATGGAGCTGCAGGCACTGCAAGGTTTTAATAGTTCTACGCAAACGAATACTTCAAACCCTCTGTTTCAAGAGCTATTGGCCGGGTTAGTTACGGAAAGTCCCGGTTCATCACATCAAGTCACAGGAGGACTAGGAGCAATTGCGTCTCTGGAACCTTATATTAGTTCTTTACAAACAGATACCCTTGCAGCTGCAGCTCTTCCACCCCTTAAACTAACCAAATTTGCCGAAACTTCCAAAAGTGATTTTGATGATTTGATTCAAAAAGCCTCAGATTTGTTTAATGTACCTGTTAACCTGATTAAGTCAGTCATTAAACAGGAATCAAATTTTAATCCGAATGCAGTCAGTCATGCAGGTGCTTCCGGGCTTATGCAGCTGATGCCCGATACAGCCAAGGGGCTTGGCGTTGAAAATATCTTCGACCCTGAAGAGAACATTTTTGCCGGAGTCAAATATTTACGGCAAATGATGGACAGGTATGGTGAAAATGTTGAACTTGCACTGGCTGCCTATAATGCCGGACCTGGAAATGTAGATAAATACGGGGGAGTCCCCCCTTTTAGAGAAACACTGAATTACATAAAGAAAGTGACCTCTTCCTTTATGGCTTAAGGCTAATTTCCGCCGCCCGAATTTACCGGGCGGCTTTTTCATATCCTTTTCTGTGAATGTTTCGGATTGACGGCATGTGCTTAATCCATACTATAAGAAAAGCGCAAGCGCCTTGCCCATGAAGGAACGCAGACTAAGAACGCCACGTTCTACCAAAAGCTACTGCTTTCAGTCATACGATTATCGCTGCCACAGCTTACCTGTCCTGTGGCAACGTCTGCATGACCCCCATCCTGGGTGCCTCACCTCGAGGTGGCAGGCTGATTGCTCCAGACAGTTATCTGCTTAAGAATTTAACATTTTCTTTTTAAAAAAAGAATCAAAGAGCGGGCGAAAGGGCTCAGTAAGCTATTTGTTTGAGATATAAATCCCTCATTGATAGAATATAAAGAGATCACATCACTCAATATTAAATAGGAAGTTTTTTTCAAACGAATTAACTCATAAAAGGAGTTTTAAATATGGCCGAGAAAATGCACACTCCCTTCGACGCTATTGGTGAGGAAAAGCTTCACCAGCTAATTGACGCTTTTTACCGGCGCGTAGGACAACATCCTGATCTCGTTCCTATTTTTCCAGATGACCTGACAGAGACAGCCAGAATACAAAAGCAGTTTATGACCCAGTATTTAGGGGGACCTCCTTTATATACTTCAGAACACGGACATCCGATGCTTCGTGCTCGGCACATGCCTTTTCCCATAACGGAAACACGGGCAAAGGCCTGGCTTTCATGCATGAATGAAGCAATGGACGAAATTAGGCTGGATGGGCACTTGAGGGAAGACTTTTTTGCAAGGCTTGTGCTCACAGCCCAGCATATGATCAATACACCTGAAAACGGCGTGAAAGGTGAAAGCTCGTGAATAAGCCAGAATCGAATGCAAACAAGCTTACATCTCCACATTGCCACGGCAGTGAAAAAAAGCCAATAGAAGTCTATATGTTTGTTGATCCCCTTTGCCCAGAATGCTGGGCTTTGGAGCCAATTTTAAAAAAGCTCCTGATTGAATATGGCCGCTATTTTTCCATAAAGCACGTATTAAGCGGCAGGCTGGCAACGTTAAATATGGGTAAAAGGCAAAACTACGAAAACATTGCTGATTTGTGGGAGAAAACAGCAAGCCGCTCTGGAATGTCCTGTGACGGGAACGTCTGGTTCGAAAATCCGATTTCTTCTCCCCACTTGGCTTCAGTTGCCATTAAAGCCGCTGAATTGCAAGGGAGAAAAGCAGGCATCAGATTTTTACGCAAGCTTCAGGAGGTCTTATTTCTTGAAAAGCAGAATGTGTCTAATTTTGAAGTATTAAAGGATTGTGCTAAGGAAGTCGGCCTGGATGTCGTAGAATTTGTTTCTGATATTCATTCAGATAGTGCAGCAAAGGCTTTCCAATGTGATTTAAAAATCACTTCTGAAATGGATGTTCAAGAAATACCCACTCTTGTCTTTTTTAATGAAAATATAGAAGATGAAGGCATCAAAGTCACCGGTTATTATCCCTATGAAATTTATGAACAGATTTTGGAGGAAATGCTTCCTGCTAAACCTGAGCGTGCTGCTTTGCCGCCACTGGAATATTTCTTAAAATACTTTAAGCTAGTGGCCAGCAAGGAAATCTCCGTTGTATATAATATGTCAGACAGCGAAGTGAACAGGGAAATGAAAAAGCTTCAGCTAAAGCAAATAGCTGAATATGTACCTGCAAAATACGGTAATTTCTGGAGATATTCAGGGTAATGTAAAGCTGTGCAAAATGCACAGCTTTATTTTTTTCAATGAAAAAACCATGCATTTCATACGCACGGCTTTTTCGGGTTTTATACGAACAAAGGGGATGGGAGAAATTTTTCACGTCACAAACAAAAGGGGTAAATGTTTGTATGTGATTAACTTCACATCTGTAATATATCATGAGGTAACAGAAAATGACAATAAGTTTGTGCCTTATTTCACAATATTGTCAAAATCAAGTCATGACTGTCTGGACAACCGCATAAAATAATAGGGATGAAATCTTGCCAAGGAGGAGAATGCAATATGAAAAAACTGCCTGTATTATTAATGCTGATGCTCATCTTGCTCTCCTTTATTTTAAATATTTTCGGATTGATGAAGCTTATCCCCATTTTCATCACTTCACCTATTCTTTTTATTTCTCTCCTGATTCTATTTTTATATTTGAATGACCGAAGGCGATTTAAGGGATTTTGAACAATACTTAAAAGGTGCCAGACAAACGCCTGGCACCTTTTTATGAACTGCTTCTTAGCACGCAGCCTGCCCCTCGAGGTGCCTGGGGCAAGGCACTTTCGCTTATCTAAGAAAGCAAGCTTTCCATTTCGTTAAGCTTTTCCTCAAATACTTTGCAGGCATCTTCAATCGGCTTGCTGCTCGTCATATCAACACCAGCTTTCTTAAGCACCTCTATTGGATAATCTGAGCTGCCGGATTTCAGGAATTCAATGTATCTGTCAACTGCAGGCTGACCTTCCTGAAGAATTTGCTTGCTTAATGCAGTTGCCGCACTGAAGCCTGTTGCATACTGATAAACATAATAATTATAGTAGAAATGCGGGATTCTGGACCATTCCAGGCCGATTTCTTCATCAATAACGATGTCTTCTTCCCCAAAATACTTCTTATTGAGCTCATAATATTCTTTTGTCAATGAATCTGCGGTTAAAGCTTCATTGTTTTGCGCCTTTTTATGGATGAGATGTTCAAACTCTGCAAACATTGTCTGGCGGAAAACAGTTCCCCTAAAGCCTTCAAGATAATGATTCAGAAGATACAAACGCTTCTTATCATCATCTATTGTTTTGAGCAGATAATCATTTAAGAGGGCTTCATTACATGTGGATGCAACCTCTGCAACAAAAATTGAATAATTTCCATATGGATATGGCTGATATTTTCTTGTGTAATAGCTGTGAACAGAATGCCCAAACTCGTGAGCAAGTGTAAATAGATTGTTTACATTGTCCTGCCAGTTCATCAGTATATATGGATTTGTGCCATATGTTCCCGATGAATAAGCACCGCTTCTTTTGCCCTTATTCTCATGAACATCTACCCAGCGATTTTCAAAGCCCTCTTTTAGAATATTTAAGTAGTCCCCACCAAGCGGCTTTAGTCCTTTTAAGATTAGATCTTTTGCTTCTTTGTATGGGATTTCCATTTTTACTTCCTTCACCAAAGGAGTGTAAAGATCATACATATGAAGCTCCTCGACCCCAAGAACCTTTTTACGGAGTTTGACATATCGGTGAAGTAAGTGCAGGTTATCGTTAATGGTATTGACTAAATTTTCATAAACACTTTCAGGAATATTGTTCGCAGCAAGAGCAGCATGTCTTGCAGATTCATAATTGCGGATCTTTGCATTGAAATTATCCTTTTTAATATTTCCGCTTAGAGTGCTTGCGAAAGTATTGCGGAACTTCCCATAAGTCTCATATACCGCTTTGAATGCATCATGACGGACACGCTGCTCATCACTTTCGAGAAAACGGATGAATCTTCCATGAGTAATTTCAACATCTTCGCCATTTTCATCCTTAATGGACGGAAACTCCAAATCAGCATTATTCAGCATGCCAAATGTATTGCTTGAAGCCCCAAGCACCTCGGAAGCCTGGGCAAGGAGGGATTCCTGCTCAGCAGATAATACATGAGGCCTTTGGAGATTAATTTCCTCAAGGGAGTGCTTATATAATTGCAGCTCCGTTTTTTCCTCTAAAAAACCTGCAATCTTCGCTTCATCCTCAGCAAGCAATTCAGGAACAATATACGCGAGAACACTTGCAGCTTCTGAATATAAATTTTTAATTTTGTCATCCATGCTCTGATAAAATGAGTTTGTTGTATCCTGGTCATAACGCATATGGGCATATGTATAAAGCTTCCCAAGGCGCGAGAGTATATGATCCTGAAACTGCAGCGCTTCATATAATGTTTCAGCACTTTCCCCAAGCCTGCCTTGATACTTGCCTGCATTAGGGATTAGCTTTTGCACTTCATTATATTCCTTGTCCCAATCTTCATCAGAAGGAAAAATATCCTCCAAACGCCAGGTATCTTCTGGTGAAATCTCATTCCTTGCCGGCAGTTTCTTCACAGTAGTCTCATTAGCCATTCATTCATCCTCCATTCAAAAGTCCCATTACACTATCTTCTCTTTCAAGAAACAAATTCCTTCTTTTCAAATAGCGAATGTGCAAATCTTAGATTATTTTATGTTAAATAGATCATTTTCATTAATTGACCTGCAAAGTGCTTTGCGTGATACTCCTATAAAAATCCTCCTCTCTTTGGAGAAGACAGAAGCAATTATCAGGCTCTCCACATGACGCAGTTCTTTTATATAGACCGTTTCCTGTCTGTTTAACAATGTTGAGGTTAATAAGGATATCCAGATATTCTTTAACTGCCAAGACTTCGGATCCGGTTTGAATGAGTGGAATAGACCTGACCCTAATATCATTATTCTTTACCCTATTGCGAAAGGCTGCAACCATCCGATCATGAGAAAAAGGTCTTTCTTTGCCGATGACATCCATGTACAAGTATGTTTGCCACTGTATGGGCGGCGTCTCTATAAAAGGAGAATGACGGACAGGAAGGCCGATTTCAGGTGGGAGTGAAGCAGGAGCAATTGAGCGGGAGTATAAATCCTGAAGAAAGATATTTTTATAAGCACTGCTGCTTTGAGCCAGGAAATTCTTTACTTTTCGAATTTCCTTTTTCCATTCACTTATGTTAAATTCATTTTTAAAATACGGATCAAATAAAAAATCTGGATCAGTATGGAAGATTGTTTTCACATCGTAATGCGCATAGGCATTTCTGACAGTTAGGGGATGGATTTGGCTGACATTGATAAAGGACTTTGTATTGGGGCAAAATGAAGGGATTACCCATTTGCCAGAAGGGGTTTGCCGAAGAAAAAAGTACTGGAAGCCAGATAAAGAAATTTTTGTTTTCCCAATGCGCTTAATATTTTTTCCTGCAAGTATCCATATTGGAACTATACCTGACTGAAAATATGCTTCTGACCGTTTTTTAAATAACTCCTCTGAGATGATTGAACATTGATATTCAAGAGCATAATTTACACCTTCATAATGGACACCTATATCTGGCCGCTGGCAAATGTCCGGATAGTATGGCTCCAGAATTGGATCTAACCCTTTTTTCTTTAGCCATTGAAACAAAAGCAGCTTTCCAGAAATATGGTATTCAGACTCCCTTTCATAGCTTTCTGGACATTCAGAACCCTTTTTGTGGCTAAAATGCGGGATTCTCTTATTACCGATCTTCATAATTACTTCCTCTTTGCATTCTGGGCAAAAAAAAGTGTGCTTTTCCCTATACTGTTGTAAATCCGGGATACTCTGTGAACCTAAAAGACTTATTTGAATCCCTTTCTCTGTTGCAGCAACTAACAAATGATCATCTCCTTTCTATGCTAAATGTTCTTTATTAAATTGCTAAATTCCTTTATAACACTGAAATTCTTTTTGAGATTTTTTGTGCAGCCAAATGCCTATGTTCATCGCTGCAATAAAACAGTGTCAGACACGAACGCTTAAACAAATTAAAGCCGATTTCAAAAATGAAATCGGCTTTGCTTTACTATTTAAAGTGTTTTCTAAGATTTTCAAAAACATCATTTTCTATAATCAATTTACCGTACTCCATTACACGGTGAATAGTTGTGCTCGTTTCGTGCCCGTACTCCAGAAGAATGCTTAGCATATTATCTATGTCATCCTCTTCAAAAA
Organism: Cytobacillus sp. Bac17; assembly: GCF_024519925.1. Lineage (NCBI taxonomy): Bacteria > Bacillati > Bacillota > Bacilli > Caryophanales > Bacillaceae > Cytobacillus > Cytobacillus sp. Bac17. The sequence continues at coordinate 44,181 of NZ_JALJRC010000028.1, forward strand.
GCTCTTCAGGGAACTCTGCGAATAAATAATACTTCCCCTCAAAGGAATATAACTTTGTAGTAATGGAATCAAGAATTGACCGCTTTGATAATGAAATAACGTCTTCAAAATCTTTAAATGATAATAAGAACTCAAGATCGCCTTCATATCCAGGCTCATCTTCATCGGATTTACGGAAATGATGATCGAGCATTTCCTCAATATGTTCATCCACAGGCAAATCTTTCACTTTTTCATCCGGGACAGGAAGTTCAAACTTCTGACCATCCTTTGAAAGCTGGGCCTTTGTTACAAGAACCTCCAGACCCTTATCCAATGCCTGAACCTGAATCCATAAAGGTCCTTCAACAAGAAATTCTTCCTCCTGATGGACTTCATCCATCATTTCCCAAAAGAGTTCCTCACTCCGCTCACGATTGTACCAAATCTCTTCACGGTCAAAGCCTCTTTCTTCTATATCAAGATAAGAAATATAAAATTTAACTGTATGATCATTAATACGTTCGATTTCCATGCAGCAACTCTCCCTTCTGGCTATGATTGAAGGGACTAAATACCCCCAGCAGTCATGTGTTATCCATTTACCCGTAAACCAATTGGTTAATCCCCGATTTAATTGAAGGTAAACTGTATTTTGTACCTTGTACTTTTATTTTATGACAAATTGAGCATAAAGGGAATTAAAAAGTCGTATGTTTAGAAAAACCGTTAAATGCCTATATTGTCGCAAGGTTTCATTCTTATCTAATCTGACTGTAACTATATATTCTCTTATTATATCCATTTTCCTTGTTCTTTTTCACATAACAGACAAAAAGACCTTCTTCTGTTAACAGAAAGAAGGCCTCTTAATTATAAGTATAATTGAGTGAGTTTGTTCATTAACAATCTGGTCTTGAGCTAATGTTCAGTTTTAAATCAAACCAGTTTTAGTTAACCATGCGCTGTGCTTCTCGCAACTGGTAGGTCCGAACTTTTCTTGGAAGGAAACGTCTTATTTCGTCTTCATTATATCCAACCTGCAAACGTTTTTCATCAAGAATGATCGGACGGCGAAGCAGCCCAGGGTTTTCCTTGATCAACTCAAATAAGTCTTGGAGAGGCATTGATTCAAGGTTTACATCAAGCTTTTGAAATGTCTTTGAGCGAGTAGAAATAATTTCATCGGTTCCATCTTCAGTCATGCGCAGAATTTCTTTAATTTCATCAATTGATAGCGGTTCTGAAAAGATATTTCTTTCTTTATAGGCAATCTCATGTTCTTCTAACCATGACTTAGCTTTCCTGCAAGATGTACAACTTGGTGAAGTGTATAATGTGACCATTTTACAAATTCACACTCCTTAAATTAGACATATATGAAACAATCTGAGATTTATATTTGTTTAATCAAATATTTCTAGAGTCTTCTAGATTAAAATTACTTTAATCAAGGAATTTATATTATTTATTATACACCAAACAATATCTATTTGGTATAACTTTTTATAAATATGATAAAAGTATTAAACATTTATTAAACAAATGGATTAAGAATTAGAATCTACTTAATAAGACGAATGAACAAGCAAAAAGTTTCATTTTTTTATATTATTTTTGCTATAATTTCTTCCATAAAGTTTCTTAAGCATTTAGCTCAAGGGAATTTTATGTATTAAATTCTTTTATTTATACTAAATTATTCTATATTTACCCATATGAATTTTGATTAAACCTAAAATAGATAATATTATTTTCTCAATTAATAAATGAAAATGAAAACACAGCCATTTACAAAAATGGCTGTGTTTTCCCAATTCTTAAAGATCCTCCAATACATCCGTCCCATTTTTATTTTCCTCAAAGGTCAGGACCTCTTCTACAGGCTGATAGGACTTCCCATAGAAATGTGCATCTCTGTATGTGTGTATCATTTCATATGTTTTCTTCATGGCTTCATAAATCATTTCTTCACTTTCATTCTCAGGAGACCAATATAGAATTTCCATTGAATTGATTTCATTGGTTGCAAGAGACCGGCGGCTGTATCCAATTGATTGCGCATGCTCAAACCCTTCCCTTTTATAGAACCGAAGGCGCTTTTCTGTATCCGTGTCTTCATAATCAACCGGCTCAACTTCCAAAATGATCGGCTTGCCTTTATCCTTCAGCTTTTGAAGTAATTTATGGCCAAGTCCCTGTCCTCTGGATTCCTTCGAAACAAACAGATAATCAATAAACACAAAGTTATCCAGTTCCACATACATAAGAACATGGTATGGACCTTCGTCTTTATGATAAATGTCTGACCGTTCCTTTAATAAGGTTTCCATGTGTTCTCTGGATTTCATTTCTTCAATAGGGAAATATTGATTCAGTTTTTCATACCAATGCATGGATCTTCTCCTTTTTTTGCTCACAAACGATAAACCGTTAATAGAGCATGAATATTTATTCCAGCATGATAAGCTCCCAGCTTTCTTTTCCACTCACTTCTAAGTTTAAGCCTTATATACTATTTCCAATCAGATAAAGTATTTGTGGAATTACCCCTTTTAATACTGGAAAATTTCGAATAAAATAAGATTAGGGATGTTTATACACTAATCACAGGAAACTGTGAAAAGAAAGATGGAGGTTTATCATGGTTGGTTACATAACTGATTTAACAATTGTTGCGCTGCTCATAATTGGATTTACTGCCTTATTAGGTGTACTAACTAATGGTATTGGAGAAAAGGTATTTGGCGGTAAAAATAAATCCGAATTCGTGGATCAATCTGCAAGGGTGCAGACTGGATGGAAAAGCGTAGGCGGAAAGAAAAAGCGGTAACCTATGCCTCTATACTATGATACCGTATTCAAGAATGGTGTCAAATGATATGTAACTTAATTAATTGATAAACAAAGCCAGAAGGAGGCCAAAAAAATCGGCCTCTTTCTGGCTTTTATGGTGTATAATCCACTTTTGGTGTATACGAATTACCCGCATTCCATAAAAGGAATTCATTAATTCCCTGTTCGTTCAGTGCCTTTATTTGAGCTTCAACCTCGGCCCTTCCATACTTCTTATAATTTCCGGCTCCTAAATATGAAGCAGTAAAATCCTGCAGCCACGGTCTTGAAACAGGTGGACTATCCAACTCTTCCAACTTCCTATTCTCAAGTTTTGCATATTCAGAAACCAGCTTATAAGGTTCCAGATCTGGTTTGGCAATTCCGAAATAGGAAGTCCAGTGGCTTGGATAAATCATAGAAGAAATTACGTCTACATGTTCTGAGATTTTAGAAAAATTCTGACCAATTCCCGGAGCTTCAGGAAGGGTAGCCGTGTAACCAAAAATATCAACTGATACCTTTACTCCATATGGCTCAAGCTGCTTCCTTGCATACTCAACAAAGTCTGTAACCGCGCTTACACGCTTTTGAACATTTTCAATCTTAAGATCTTCATATTCACCCATACTGTATTTCAAAGAGCTGTCGCGGTGTTCAAAGCCTTCAGGAAACCGGACATAATCAAATTGAATTTCCTGAAATCCCATTTTTGCAGCTTCAATTGCAATTCCCACATTGTAATCCCAAACTTCTTTTAAAAATGGATTTACAAATGATTCACCTCTGCCATTCTTCCATACTGTATTTCCTTCTTTATAAGACCATTCCGGCTTTTTATTTGCAAGGACAGAATCTTTGAAAACAACTACCCGGGCAATCGGATAAATTTGCTTCTCTTCCATGACTTTCATGATTTTTTTTGTATCCTTTATGTAAGGTTTTCCAATCTCTTTATATGGTGAACTGTCTTCAGGAATATAAGTAAGATTTCCCCAATCATCCTTAATATCGATTACCATCGCATTCAAATCGGTATCTTCCATCAATTTCACCAAGGTATTAAACTTTGTGCCGCCTGCAGAATGTCCGGTGACATATATCCCCCTAACAGCATCAGGATATTGAAAATGATAGCCGGAATCAAATTGGAATCGGCTTATTTTTTCTGGCAATGCCTTTACAAGCGAAACATGTTCCCTTTGCGGGTTTCGGCCTGGTTCCTGGTGTTCCTGTTCTTTTGCCTCCCCCGGCTGGGCAGAAATGAATAGACCTGATACTAACATTAAGGCAGCAGCTAAATGTACTGGCTTTTTCAAATGTGTGATGCCCCCTTTATTTAAGTTCTGCTTGTTGTTACCCATTATAAAATTATTTCAATGAATTAAGAACTATCTATATACTAAATTATCTTAATAACTGTTCTTTAAACCAATAATATTTAAAAAATATTAAAATACAGTATAGTTAAATGAATTGACGGAAAAATATAAATAATCGAAAATTCTAATAGTAATATTCTAGAAAATGTTGTATTATATACTAAAGCTTACGTTAGCGAATAAACGTGTTAAAGAGATATTTCCAATATCTACATATATGACTGAGCCATTTACATCTTGGTAACTCCTTTTTACTAAAAAAAAGGATTAACATAAGTTTAGCAAACACTGACTTTTCCAGGATGTAAAAAACGATCTCAGTTGAGATCGTTTTTTGTTATTTGGCATATTGAGCTTTTAATTCGTTATACTCTTTTTCAGAACAGTAAACAAAATGTCCCGGAGTAATTTCACGCATTTCCAGCTTTTCATTGTCAGCATAATTGTGAACTGCTGTATCATATGATTTTCTTCTGCGGGAACGTTCCGTTTCCGGATCAGGAAGCGGAATAGCTGACAGCAGTGATTGAGTGTAAGGGTGCATCGGGTTTTTATATAAATCTTCTGCTGGCGCAAGCTCTACCAGTTTACCGAAATACATTACACCAATACGATCACTGATGTACTTAACCATCGATAAGTCATGAGCGATAAACAAGTATGTCAATCCTTTTTCACGCTGCAGTTTTTTCATAAGGTTTACTACCTGAGCCTGGATAGAAACGTCCAATGCAGAAATTGGCTCATCGGCAATAATGAAATCAGGGTCAACCGCAAGCGCGCGGGCAATCCCGATACGCTGTCTCTGTCCGCCAGAGAATTCATGAGGGTAACGGTTAGCATGCTCTTTGTTCAGACCAACTGTTTCCAAAAGCTCATAAACCCGCTCCATACGTTCCTTTTTGCTCTTTGCCAAACCGTGAATATCGATGCCTTCAGCAATAATATCGGCAACAGTCATACGCGGATTTAAGGAAGCATAAGGATCCTGGAAAATCATTTGCATTTTCCGGTTAAACTTTTTTAGTTCTTTTGCAGACTTTTTACCATGAACATCTTCACCTTCAAAAAGAACTTGACCGTCTGTTGCATCGTATAACCTGATAATGGTTCGACCAGTAGTTGATTTACCGCAGCCAGACTCACCTACAAGTCCAAGGGTCTCTCCCTTATAAATATCAAAAGTAATTCCATCAACTGCTTTCACCATATTGGGACGGCCTACATTAAAATGCTGTTTTAAATTTTTAATTTCAAGCAATTTTTCTGCCATATTATTTTCCCTCCTTCACTAATACAGGCTTTTCAAATGTGGAGGATAATTGGCGCATACGTCTTTTTACTGCTTCCGGCGGCTCAACCTGTGGAGCATCCGGGTGAAGAAGCCAGGTTTTTGCAAAATGTGTTTCTGAAATCTGGAACATCGGCGGCTCTTCTTCAAAGTCAATTGCAAGTGCATATTGATTTCTGGCGGCAAATGCGTCTCCCTTTGGTGGATTTGTCAGATCCGGAGGAGTTCCAGGTATCGCAGCTAATTCAGCTTTATCATCATTTTCTAAGCTTGGCATTGATGCCAGCAATCCCCATGTATAAGGATGACGAGGGTCATAGAAAATTTCATCCACAGTGCCCATTTCAACAATCTGGCCAGCATACATTACAGCTACACGGTCCGCAACATTTGCAACAACACCCAGGTCGTGCGTGATAAAGATAATGGATGTATCCATTTTATTTTGAAGATCTTTCATAAGCTCCAGGATTTGCGCCTGAATAGTAACGTCAAGAGCTGTTGTCGGCTCATCAGCGATAAGCAGCTTTGGATTGGCTGCAAGAGCAATCGCAATCATTGCACGCTGTCTCATACCGCCGGAGAATTCATGAGGATATTGATTAACTCTTTTCTCAGGCATCGGAATACCAACAAGTCTCAGTAATTCAATTGCTCTGTTTTTGCCATCAGTCTTCGTCATATTTTGATGTTTAATCAGCACTTCCATTATCTGATTTCCAACTCTCATCGTTGGATTCAATGACGTCATCGGATCCTGGAAAATCATACTGATTTCCTTGCCGCGGATTTTTTCCATTTGTTTTTCTGTTTTTGGTACGATGTCTTCACCATTTAACAGGATTTGCCCGCCTGAAATTCGGCCTGGCGGCATAGGTATTAACTTCATAATAGACTGGGAAGTAACACTTTTGCCTGAACCTGATTCACCAACAATCGCAAGCGTCTCTCCCTTATGAAGGTCAAAGCTGACTCCCCGGACTGCTTTTACTGTACCTCCATATGTTTGGAATGAGACTTCTAAATTTTTTACTTCAAGTAATTTTTCCATGTTCTCACTCCTTTATTTACGCATTCTTGGATCTAGTGCATCACGCAGGCCATCGCCAACTACGTTAAAAGCAAAAATCGTTAAACAGATAAACGTAGCAGGGAAGAATAAGCGCCATGGGTAGTAACGCATAGCCGGCAATCCATCATTGGCCATTGTTCCCCAGCTCGCTATAGGCGGTGTTAAACCAAGTCCAATAAAGCTTAAGAATGCTTCAGTAAAAATAGCAGAAGGGATCGTTAGCGTCATTGTGACTAGTATAGGTCCCATTGAATTTGGAATTAAGTGTTTGCCCATAATTCTGCTTGTATTTGCACCAAGTGTTTTGGCTGCCAGTACATATTCCTGATTTTTAAGAGATAACACCTGACCGCGTACAATACGGGACATATTGATCCATCCTGTAATAGACATTGCAATGATCATAGTAGACAATCCCTGTCCAAGCACAACCATTAACAAGATTACTAATAATAAGTACGGTACACCATATAAAATATCGGCAAAGCGCATCATACCCTCGTCTGTGCGTCCGCCCTTATAACCGGCAATACCGCCCCAAAGCACACCAATAATTAAATCAATTACAGCTGCAGCAACTCCAATGAAGATGGAAATTCGTGCACCTTCCCATGTACGGGCAAATACATCACGGCCAAGATCATCTGTACCAAACCAATGTTCAGAAGAAGGCGGCTGGTTCTTGTTGCTCAGATCATTTGATGCATAATCATATGGAGTCATATATGGTCCAAAGATTGCCATGAAGATTAGCAGTCCTAATAATACTAATCCAAACAGGGCAAGCTTGTTTTTTCGAAATCGAATAAATACATCTTTCCAGAAAGAAAGACTGGGTTTTGAAATTTTTTCAGCTTCACCAAGCTGTGTTCCGACTAATTTGAACTTATCTTTCGAAATCTGCATAATTACTCTCCTTTCTTCCCGCCAGCAAGTTTGATGCGTGGGTCGATGATTCCGTATGCAATGTCAACAAGGAGAATAGATACAAGCAACAGAATACTGTAGAAAACTGTTACACCCATAATTACCGTATAGTCACGATTGTTGATACTTGTTACAAAGTGTGCACCAAGTCCAGGAATACCGAAGATTCTTTCAATAACGAAACTTCCAGTTAAAATACCTGCCGTTAATGGTCCCATATAAGTTACAACAGGCAATAGTGCATTACGGATCGTATGTTTTACTGTAATTACTCCCCTGCTTAAACCTTTTGATTTAGCAGTCTTAATATAATCATTCGCCAGAACTTCAAGCATGCTGGAACGAGTTAACCGGGCTATAAATGCCATCGGTGTGGAAGCCAGTGCAACGGCTGGAAGAACGCTGTGCATAAATGATTCCCATCGTGCTACAGGGAAAATACCCATTTTTATTGCCAGGAAATATTGCAGGAATGATGCCATGATAAAGGAAGGAACAGAGATACCTAATACAGCAACAATCATCGCTGTGTAATCCGGCCATCTATTGTGTTTTAATGCCGCAATGATTCCTAATAGAACTCCTACTGCAACGGCGATAAAAATGGCTTCCATTCCGAGAAGAAATGAAACAGGGAAACCTTCATTAATCAGGTCGTTTACAGTTTGGCTTTTATATTTAAATGATGGTCCAAAATCCCAGTTGACAATTCGAACGAGATACTCCCAATACTGTGCATACCATGGCTTGTCCAGCCCAAAGTGGGCATTCAGGTTTGCTTCAATTTCGGGAGGAAGTTTTTTCTCAGATGCAAAAGGGTTTCCGGGTGCAATGCGCATGAAGAAAAACGTTGCTGTAACAATCATCCAAAGAGACAGAAGCATGTACACCAAGCGTTTTCCAATATATTTCGCCATTGTCAAACACCTCCAATTTATTACAATGCCTTAATCAGAAACGAAGGTATATGGGATTGAGCATCCCATATACCTTTCGTAAAGTTTAGCTATGTTTATTCGAAGTATGCCCACTTATATTGGACATCACCTAGACCGGATACTGCAACATCTTTAAGGTTCTCAGCCTGTACCCAGTTGTTAGTATAGAAATAGATTGGAGCTACTGGCATATCTTCCATGAAGATTGCTTCAGCATCCTTCAATAACTGCTGGCGAGCTTCAGGGTCAGTTTCTGTTGCAGATTTAGCAAGCAGATCCTGGAACTCTTTGCTTTCCCATCCAGTATTGTTGTTACCGCCATCAGCGTCACGGTACATTTCTAAGAAGTTGATTGCATCGTTAAAGTCACCCAACCAGCCCATACGCGCTACCTGGTAATCCATTTGGTTTACATTATCAAGGAATACATTCCACTCAGCGTTATCAAGTGTTACTTCTACGCCAAGGTTCTGCTTCCACATATCCTGGATTGCCTGAGCAATCTTTTGGTGTGCCTCTGAAGTATTGTAAGAAAGAGTTACTGCTGGTAGTTCAGAAGCATCTTTCAATCCAAGCTCTTCAAGACCTTTTTGTAAATATTCTTTAGCTTTTTCTACATCGTTATCAGGGAAATAACCCTTTTCGTTTTCTTCAAACATTGAAGGTGGAACAATTGCCATTGCAGGAAGCTGTTCACCCTGAAGGATGTTATCAATAAGCTCCTGACGGTTGAGAGCATGTGCAAAAGCCTTACGGATATTGACATTATTAAATGGTTCTACAGTTGTATTAAACTTGTAATTGTAAATACCTGCGATTGGCTGAGTAACTAAGCGGCCTTCGTCTTTAAGAGCCTGCATAGCGTCAGTTGGAAGGGCACCTGTTGGAGCTCCAGCCCAATCTAGTTCACCGTTGTCAAACATTGATAATTCAGTATTAGGATCATTGATCATGATCATTTCAATGCTGTCCAGCTTAACTGTTTCAGCATCCCAGTATGTTTCGCTCTTTTCAAGAACGATCTTGTCACTGTGAGCCCATTCAACTAAATGGAAAGGACCGTTAGTAGTGAAATTTTCACCAGCGTCAGTTGCCCAATCTGGGTTGGCTTCAGCAATCTTGCTGTTGACTGGCAGATAAGTATAGAAAGCTGTTAATTCTTCAAAATATGGCGTTGGATTTACTAATTTAACTTCTAGTGTTTTCTCATCGATAGCTTTAACACCAACTGCATCCTTTTCACCTTTGCCCGTGTTGAATGCTTCAGCGCCTTCAAGGTAGTAAAGCTGGTATGCATAAGTTGAGTTGTTGGCAGGATCTAATGCCCATTTCCAAGCATATTCAAAGTCTTGAGCGATTACAGGATCGCCATTTGACCATTTCGCATCGCGAATTGTGAATGTATAAGTTTTTCCGTCTTCAGAAACTTTAATGTCTTCTGCCATTGCTTTTTCAGGCTTACCATCTTGATTGATGCGAGTAAGACCTTCTAACACGTTACGAAGTACAGTTCCAGAAGTCGAATCTTCTGCAAGTCCTGGATTTAATGATGGTGGTTCAGTGTTGATGTTTACTCTTAACTCCTGCGGTACATCAGACTTTCCGCCGTCGTCTCCGCCTTTTTCGCCGCCGTTAGCATTGTCTCCGCCGCCGTTACATGCAGCAAGGAACATGCTTAGCACAAGCAGCATGCTAAAAAAGATCGATAATCTTTTGTTCACGGTATAACCCCCTATTAAATTTCCTCAAACAATATCCTTACGCTTGCCTTTCACAAAAAACACAACTGTGCGCCCCAGATATATTGCTCAAATAGTCTGTTAATTCAATTTAAAAAATTTGCAGACTATTTAGAAGGCAACAAAAAAAGCAAGTTTATATTCTCTTAAAGATAGATTATCCTTATATTCTGGTAATTCAGATTAAAAGGAGTAATCTATAAGATGTAAGCTATAAACTTACTCATTATGCACCATACTCTCGCTATCTGGAGTGATATAGTTTTGTTGTAAATGTAACAAAAACGTAAAGATTATGTTTGTTACGTTTATTATAAATAGTTTAAAAACTTATTGCAAGTGGCTTTTTGTACATGCAATCCAATCGAGTATGACATTTTTCGTCAAAAAGTCTTATAAATTAAGAATTTTTGAGATTTAAAAAAATTTTTCTTTTTAAGATTTTTTGCTATTTTAATAGGAATCATCACCCATATATTGTCAAATGCAGCCTTGAAATAGAGGCTATCGCTTACTTTTATTTTTCCCTTTATTAACTTGATTTTTGTATCCGGATAGTTTAACTTATTATATAATACAAATAAAAATTAATTATCTAGTCGGCAATGAAAAAAGAGTAGTACATTTACTGAGGGTTTAACAGAGAGTCTGTGGCAGGTGCAAACAGGCAGCCCGGTAAATCGAATGGACTTTTGAGCTTCTGAATTTTCCAGGCGCTTCCCTGCGTTATCGGGGACCTATGCATTATTCTGCATAGGGCAGAGTGACTCAGTATTTGAGTAATTAGGGTGGCAACGCGGACCATTCGTCCCTATTTTATAGGGATGAATGGTTCTTTTTTATGCTTTTTTATGCTTATAGCACAAAAATTTCCCTTCACCGCCTGTCAATTCATGATCTTTTAAGCCGATTAAAGGAGGAAAAACATGAAAACTATATTTTCCGGCATCCAGCCCAGCGGTACAATTACCCTTGGGAATTACATCGGTGCCATGAAACAATTTGTTGAACTGCAGAATGACTACAATTGCTATTTTTGCATTGTTGACCAGCACGCAATAACAGTACCCCAGGACAGACTGGAATTAAGAAAAAACATCCGAAGCCTTGCTGCACTATATTTGGCTGTTGGGATTGATCCTGAGAAATCCACCCTATTCATTCAGTCGGAAGTTCCGGCCCATGCTCAGGCAGGATGGATGATGCAATGTGTTTCTTACATCGGTGAGCTCGAACGCATGACCCAATTCAAAGACAAATCAGAAGGTAAAGATGCCGTATCTGCAGGACTGCTGACCTATCCCCCTTTGATGGCTGCCGATATCCTTCTATACAATACTGACTTGGTTCCGGTTGGAGAGGATCAAAAGCAGCACCTGGAATTAACTCGCGATCTTGCAGAAAGATTCAATAAGAAATACAACGATATCTTCACCATTCCTGATGTAAGAATCGCCAAAGCAGGCGCTAGGGTTATGTCTCTTCAGGATCCATTAAAGAAAATGAGCAAGTCTGATCCCAATAAAAAGTCATTTATATCATTATTAGATGATCCAAAACAAATTGAAAAGAAAATAAAAAGTGCTGTAACAGATTCTGAAGGCATTGTTAAGTATGATAAGGAAAACAAACCTGGAGTATCCAATCTCCTTTCCATTTACTCAATTCTTACAGGGAAAACTGTTACGGAAATCGAAAAAGAATACGAAGGCAAAGGATATGGAGATTTTAAAGCCGGCCTGACAGATGTTGTTGTTGGAGCAATTAAGCCAATTCAGGATAAATATTATGCGCTAATGGAATCGGAAGAACTTGATCTTGTACTTGATCAGGGAGCTGAAAAAGCGAATAAGGCTGCATACAAAATGATTAAAAAAATGGAAAGTGCCATGGGACTCGGCCGTAAGAGAAAATAAAAAACAGCCTTTTGGCTGTTTCAGTTTGTAGACAAATAGAGTTCGGAATAGTCTCATTCCGAACTCTTTTTTTGATTTTTTGTAGGACTTCAAGTAATTACAGAGAATTGCAGACCTCTCCGAGGTTATCATTTAGGCCATTTCTGGACCTTGCCAAGTCCAGTTGGCCATTTTCTTCAAATTCATGGCAGCGAAAGTAAGCATCGCCTGCATCGACA
>NZ_JALJRC010000029.1:0-56338 GCF_024519925.1 Cytobacillus sp. Bac17
GGTGGCGATAGCGAGAAGGTCACACCCGTTCCCATACCGAACACGGAAGTTAAGCTTCTCAGCGCCGATGGTAGTTAGGGGCTGTCCCCTTGTGAGAGTAGGACGCTGCCGGGCGGAAAAACAAATTGTGACGAAAAATCACACAAATAATATTATCGCGGGGTGGAGCAGTTCGGTAGCTCGTCGGGCTCATAACCCGAAGGTCGCAGGTTCAAATCCTGCCCCCGCAATCTGGTCCGGTAGTTCAGTTGGTTAGAATGCCTGCCTGTCACGCAGGAGGTCGCGGGTTCGAGTCCCGTCCGGACCGCCATTTTCTAATATTAAAAACGTCAAACGAAACCTGGTTTCGTCTTTTTTTTATTCTTTTTTATCCTCAGCTTATATTCCATTAATAATGAAAATAGCTTACTTTGCCCATTGCTGCAAAATAAGGTAAACTACATATAGATTATTTCCTTAGGATTTATCCTAAGGTTTTTTTTCTTTATAGATTAGACCATAAAAGGTGATGAAACATATGAGTCAGTTTGAGTTTATCTCAAAGAAGCCAGAGGATACGATGGCGTTTTCGGAAAGGCTGGGCAGCCTGCTCCAGCCGGGGGATGTCCTTGCTCTGGAAGGAGATTTGGGCGCAGGAAAAACGACATTCACCAAGGGGCTGGCAAAAGGACTTAATATTACCCGTAATGTAAATAGCCCCACTTTTACGATTATTAAAGAATACCAAGGAAGATTGCCCCTGTATCATATGGATGTATATAGAGTTGAAGATTCTTTTGAGGATTTGGGGTTTGATGAATATTTTGAAGGCAATGGGGTCACAGTTGTAGAATGGGCTCATCTAGTTAAAGAACAGCTTCCCGAAGAGTTATTGACGATTTATTTATATCTTGATGATAATGACTCAAGAAAGCTTGTCCTGGAACCCCGGGGAAAAAGATATGAGGAATTGTGTAAGGAGATTATGTTATGAAGGTTTTAGCCATAGATACATCCAATTACCCTTTGGGAGTAGCTCTTCTGGATGGTGATCAGGTTATAGGCGAGTACATTACCAATGTCAAAAAGAATCACTCTGTTCGTGTTATGCCGGCTATTGATATCTTAATGAAAGATTGTGGTGTTACGCCAGCTGAGTTAGATAAAATTGTTGTTGCGAAAGGACCTGGCTCCTATACAGGCGTCCGTATTGGGGTTACAATTGCAAAAACTCTGGCCTGGACTTTAAATAAGCCGCTGGTTGGGGTATCCAGCCTGGAAATTTATGCGGCTTCGGCAGGCAGATACTTTAATGGCGTCATATCTCCTTTGTTTGATGCACGGAGAGGACAAATATATACTGGCCTGTATCAATATAAGGAAGGGCAGTTAGCATCTCTTATGAAAGACCAGCTCCTTCTTGCAAAAGATTGGGCAGCAATGCTTTCTGAGCAGCAAGAGAAGGTCCTTTTTATAGGGAATGATCTGCCTTTACATAAAGAGGTATTTACAGAATCCCTTAGAGACCTGGCTGTGTACGCTTCGCCTGCTGAACATAATCCAAGGCCGGCAGAACTTGCCTTGTTAGGCAGAGACAGAGAGCCTGAGGAAGTTCACTCTTTTGTTCCTAATTATATTAGGATTGCAGAAGCTGAAGCCAATTGGATAAAAGCAAACCAAGAAAAAAAGCTATAGTGATGAGGAAGCGAACGTATGAATAAATCCTTAACTTTCCGTTTTATGAATGAAGAGGATATTGATGATGTTTTGGAAATAGAACATAAGTCCTTTGCAACACCCTGGAGCAGGGAAGCTTTTTTTAACGAATTAACACAAAATCAGTTTGCATTGTATGTTGTTTTAGAAGAAGAAAATAAAGTTATAGGCTACTGTGGAGCATGGATCGTAGTGGACGAAGCTCATATCACAAATGTTGCGCTGCTCCCTGAATATCGCGGGAGAAAGCTTGGAGAAGCTCTTATGCGAAAGTTAATGGAGATTGCGTCTGAAATGGGGGCCATCACGATGACTCTGGAAGTAAGGGTATCTAACTTCACAGCTCAGGCCTTGTACCGAAAGCTTGGTTTTCAAAATGGAGCCATAAGGAAGAACTACTACACTGATAATCAAGAAGATGCTTTAGTAATGTGGGTGAATTTATAATGAATAAAGATCAATGGATCATGGGGATTGAAACAAGCTGTGATGAGACGGCTGTTGCCATCATTAAGAATGGCCGTGAAATCTCAGCCAATATAGTTGCATCCCAAATAGAAAGCCATAAACGTTTTGGGGGAGTAGTTCCGGAAATCGCTTCCCGCCATCATGTTGAACAGATAACTATAGTGTTGGAAGAAGCATTATATAAGGCAGGCATTACATATTCAGATCTTTCAGCAATTGCTGTGACTGAAGGACCTGGCCTTGTAGGCGCGCTGCTGATCGGGGTTAATGCCGCTAAAGCAGTTGCTTTTGCTCATGGTATCCCTCTTGTAGGCGTGCATCATATTGCTGGACATATTTATGCCAATCGATTGGTTGAAGAAATGGAATTTCCATTACTGTCCCTGGTAGTCTCAGGCGGTCATACAGAGCTTGTCTATATGAAGGAGCACGGCCATTTCCAAGTGATTGGAGAGACAAGGGATGATGCTGCAGGAGAGGCATATGATAAAGTTGCCCGGACATTAAATCTGCCATATCCAGGCGGTCCTCACATTGACAGACTCGCTCATGAAGGGAACCCGACCATTCAACTTCCGAGAGCATGGCTGGAAGAAGGGTCATACGATTTTAGCTTCAGCGGCTTAAAGTCTGCCGTTATCAATACTGTTCACAATGCTGAGCAGCGTGGTGAGACCATTGTGCCGGAAGATCTTGCCGCAAGCTTCCAGGAAAGTGTCATTGATGTCTTAGTAACGAAAACAGAAAGAGCTGTTGAAGAATATCAGGTGAAGCAGCTGCTGCTCGCAGGCGGAGTTGCGGCGAATAAAGGACTTCGAGCTTCTTTGGAAAAGAGGTTTGGGGACAAAGCGGAGATAAAGCTTATTATTCCGCCATTAACATTATGCACAGATAATGCAGCGATGATTGGTGCAGCAGGAAGTGTACTGTTTGAAAAAGGACAATTCGCCGGACTTGATTTAAATGCCAATCCCGGTTTGGACATCACTATCCACAATGATAAATAAATTAGGAAAAAGTCCCCGACCGCGTAGGGGGCTTTTTCTGTGGATAAAATCATTTATTTCAGAATTTTATGTTGGTAATGTGGATAAAAACTGTTTAAGTTGTGGATAATGTGGAAAAGTCTGTGGAGAGTATATATAACTGCATTTTTATTGTGATTATCTCTGTGGATAATAAAAAAGACTGGCAGTGACTATTCTACCAGTCTAAAAGTTATGAATTTTCCTTTATTAATCATCAGCTAAAAGTGTCCATTCTTCCATCAATTCTTCCAACTTAGCTTTTGCTTGATCAGTTTCATTTGTGATACCCATCACTTTTTCATGGTCTTGATAAACATCCGGATCACAGAGAAGCTGATCATTCATATCGATTACTTTCTCCAATGCTTCTATTTGCTCTTCAATTTCCTCCATTCTTCTTTTTCGTTGGCGTTCGAGCTTTTTGGCTTCTTTATCCTGCTGATAATTATTTTTGTCCTGCTTAACAGGCTGTGATGCCGTGGATTCATCTTGCTCATTAAGTGCAAGCAGTTCCTCTTGTTCCTGCTTTTTTTCCACATAATAATCATAATCGCCGAGATACACTGTTGCCCCAATACTGGAAAGTTCAACTACCTTTGTTGTAATTCTGTTGATAAAATATCGGTCATGAGATACAAAGAGAATCGTTCCAGGATAATCGATCAATGCATTTTCAAGAATTTCTTTGCTATCCAGATCCAAATGGTTTGTAGGCTCGTCGAGGATTAAGAAATTGGCTTTCTGCATCATAAGCTTCGCAAGCGCAAGACGTGCCTTTTCACCGCCGCTCAGTGTTGAAACAGTTTTAAGAACATCATCACCAGAGAAAAGAAAGTTCCCAAGTATTGTCCGGATTTCCTTTTCCGGTTTTAGCGGGTATTCATCCCATAATTCGTTCAGGACTCTTTTATTGCTGGTGAGTTCCGCCTGTTCCTGGTCATAGTAGCCAATTGTCACATTGGAACCGTACTGTATCTCCCCGGAAAAAGAAGAGATTTTTTTGATGATGGTTTTGAGCAAGGTGGATTTACCAATTCCATTGGGCCCCACCAGTGCAATGCTGTCACCTCTTGCCAGTCGCAGTGAAATACTCTCGCTCACTATCTCTTCATAGCCAATAGCAAGAGAATGAATATTTAAAACCTCATTGCCTGATTGCCGTTCAATGTCAAAGCCAAAAGAAGCTGATTTCTCGTCTCCAAGCGGCCTGTCCATCACGTCCATTCTGGCCAGCTGCTTTCTGCGGCTTTGTGCCCTTTTGGTTGTGGAAGCACGGGCAAGATTTCGCTGGATAAAATCCTGCAGCTTAGCGATCTCTTCCTGCTGTTTCTCGAATTGCTTCATTTCTCTTTCAAAGTTAGCCGCTTTTTGATCGAGATAGGAACTGTAGTTTCCTGGGTACTTTCTTATTTGGCGGCGGGAAATCTCGTAAACCTGGGAAACGACCTTATCAAGGAAATATCGGTCATGGGATACGATTAGAATGGCACCATTGTATCCCTGCAGGTACTGTTCGAGCCATGATAATGTTTCAATATCCAGGTGGTTGGTAGGCTCGTCCAGTATTAAGATATCAGGCTTTGTCAGCAAAAGTTTACCAAGGGCCAATCTGGTACGCTGTCCGCCGCTCAATGATGAAATTTTAGTGTCATAGCCCATTGAGCTGAAGTTGAGTCCGTGGAGAATGGAACGGATATCTGCCTCATATTGATAGCCGCCATTTTCTTTGAAATCAACCTGAAGCTTGTCGTATTCTTTTAAGGTGCGTTCATAGGCATCAGAGTTATTTAGGATATCAGGGTCCGCCATTTGTTCTTCAAGGCTGCGAAGCTGTTTTTCCTGCTTCTGCAGATGGCTAAAAACAGTCAGCATTTCATCCCAAATGGATAACTCTGATTCCAGGCCGGTATTTTGTGCAAGATAGCCAATTGTTACTTCCTTTGGCTTTATAATCTCACCGGAGTCATATGTCATTTGTCCGGCAATAATTTTCAAAAGGGTGGATTTTCCTGCACCATTGCGCCCTACTAGCGCAATCCTGTCCCTGGTTTGTACTTCAAGCTTTATATTGGTTAAAATGGGATCAGCGCCAAAATTTTTCGCCAGCTGATTGACTTGTAATAATATCATGTTCTTTCACCTCGGGTATAGAGTAAGTGTAACTCATTCATATATGTTCGGCAATAAAGGAGACAGGACTATAAGCCCTTCTGCGGGGCATTCAATCAAGACAAAAGGCAAATAAATATGTGAGGAACAATACAAAGCACATACAAAGTAACAGAAAAATAGTGTATGATTTTGAAGAGAGGTGTTTTGAATGGCGGATTTTACTCATTTTAATCAAGAGGGCAGGGCAAAAATGGTGGATGTCAGCGATAAACCTGAAACGGCAAGAACAGCCATTGCTCAATCAAGTATTACTCTTAATCAGGAGATATACGAAAAGATAACATCCAACTCCATGAAAAAAGGGGATGTACTCGCTGTTGCACAAACTGCAGGCATTATGGCGAGCAAGAAAACATGGGACATTATTCCGATGTGCCATCCGCTGCCGCTTAAGGGCGTGGACATTTCATTTTCATGGAAGGCGGAAGAGGAAGAGTATGTCCTGATCATTACTGCTTCTGTAAAAACGAAGGGAAATACGGGTGTGGAAATGGAAGCGTTAACAGCCGCTTCTGTCTGTGCGCTGACCGTTTATGACATGTGCAAGGCTGTAGATAAAGGAATGGTGATTGGGCCAACCTTTTTAATAGAGAAAACAGGCGGAAAAAACGGAGATTTTAAAAGAAATTAATTCATCATAAGAAATGGGGATGGACGAATGGCCAATGAACCAATTAAGATACCGCAGGCAACAGCTAAACGGCTGCCTTTATACTACCGCTTTCTAAAAAACCTTCACTCATCAGGCAAACAAAGAGTCTCTTCAGCAGAATTGAGTGAGGCGGTAAAGGTAGATTCTGCAACAATCCGCCGCGATTTTTCGTACTTTGGTGCGTTAGGAAAAAAAGGATATGGATATAATGTGAATTACCTGCTGGGCTTCTTTCGGAAGACTCTTGACCAGGATGAGCTGACTAAAGTAGCTTTGATCGGGGTAGGGAATTTAGGAACAGCCTTTCTTAACTATAATTTTCTTAAAAATAATAATACCAAAATAGAAGTAGCCTTTGATGTTGATGAGAGTAAGGTTGGCACGAAAATCGGTGATGTACCGGTCCATCATATGGATGACCTTGAAGAAGTTATTATAAATAATAATATTCAGGTGGCGATTTTAACGGTGCCGGCACCGCCTGCCCAGGCTATTACCGATCGGATGGTGAATGCGAAAATAAAAGGAATCCTTAATTTTACACCTGCGAGGCTCACTGTGCCAGCCTCGATTCGGATTCACCATATCGATCTGGCAGTAGAATTGCAGTCACTGGTTTATTTTCTGAAAAACTATCCGGAAGAAATGTAAAAAAATGAGCCTTTTGGGGGCTCATTTTTTCATTTTATTTTTCATTTTAAAATGCAGGCCAACCATCCGCAGTCCGGTGCCAAAATCGAATGTGGCAATTATAATCAGAAAATAAGTAAAGAATCCCCAGGTTTCTTCATGCTGGATATTCTGTATGGCTATAAAAGTGAAAAGGCATCCGAGAAGGATGTAAATAAAGCCTGAAAACAAAGGTGTGCTTCTCATCAAAATCCCCCAGTAAGTTTAAAACTCTGCAAAGCATTTCCCTATGCTAGAAAAAGCTGATAAAGCTCTGCATTTTTTCCATTTCTTCTAACCATTTTTGCATATTATCCTGATTCAGCTGGATAACCGCAACAAAGGTGTTCATCGCCACATGGGCAAAAATCGGCACAATAATCCGCTTCGTTTTGACATATAAGAAAGCAAAGGTGAACCCCATTGCCGAGTACAGCAGTACATGTTCAGGCTCGAAATGGGCAAGTGCAAAAATGACTGAGCTGATCAGGGCCGATAAGAAGAAGTTGAAGCGCTTATGGAGAGAACCGAAAATAACTTTTCTAAAGACAATCTCCTCAAGTATTGGCCCAATGACCGAACTAATTAAGATAACGATTGGCGATGCTTCAATAATCCGGATAATCTGCTGCGTATTCTCAGATCCCATTTCAATCCCAATCATATTTTCAATGCTGGCAGCAGTAGCTTGAGCGATCAGGGCCAAAAATATACCCCCAACTGCCCAGCCCGCTGAGCTTGCTGCGGAAGATGCATCCCTATCCAGGCCTTTTTTCATCTCTTTTCTTAATAATAGAAGCGTAATGATCAGTGTAACCGTAAAACTGATGACAAGCCAGTAGGCTACAGCCAGGATCTGCATGTTTTCGGGGTTCTGTCCAAGGGCATCTGCAATAAATAACACAAGCGGAACGCCAAACAAACTGGACAGCTGCATGGCAATATAAGCTATTAATATAAACCAATATTCCTTCTTCAAAATGTTATACTCCTTATTCTGAGTGTTGGAAAACAAGTCCTAAAGCCATTGTACTCTTAATAAGGAGCGGGTTTCAAATATCAGCATCAAAGCAGGAAAATACTATGGGTAAAGTGAAGAGTTCCGAAGCATACTTAAGAGGTTGTCTGTGTCGAAAAATAGCGTGTATGGGCGAATGAAATTTTTTCTAAAAAATTTAAGCTTCACCCTTGCAAATAGAAATGAGATTCATTAATATAATAATTGTGTTAGCACTCATACAGAGAGAGTGCTAATAAATAAAAATATTTACATATTATTTGAGGAGGTTGTTTCACTTGTTAAAGCCACTAGGTGATCGAATTATTATCGAGCTTGTTGAAACTGAAGAAAAAACTGCAAGCGGCATCGTACTGCCGGACACTGCTAAAGAAAAGCCTCAAGAAGGTAAAGTTGTAGCTGTAGGAACTGGCCGCGTTCTTGAAAATGGTGAGCGTGTTGCCCTTGAAGTTGCTGACGGCGATCGTATCATCTTCTCAAAATATGCTGGTACTGAAGTGAAGTACGAAGGCAAAGAGTATTTAATTTTACGCGAAAATGACATTCTTGCTGTAATTGGCTAATCGCCGATCAGACGAAGATTATTAAAGAATAAAGCTAAAATTTTTGAGGAGGTTTTTATCAATGGCTAAAGAGATTAAATTTAGTGAAGAAGCTCGCCGCGCGATGCTTCGCGGTGTGGATTCCCTTGCAAATGCGGTAAAAGTAACTCTTGGACCTAAAGGACGCAACGTGGTTCTTGAGAAGAAATTCGGTTCTCCACTTATCACCAATGATGGTGTGACAATTGCGAAAGAAATCGAGCTTGAAGATGCATTCGAAAACATGGGTGCGAAGCTTGTTGCTGAAGTAGCAAGTAAAACAAATGATGTTGCCGGTGACGGTACAACAACTGCAACTGTTCTTGCTCAGGCAATGATCCGTGAAGGCCTTAAGAACGTAACTGCAGGCGCTAACCCAATGGGCATCCGCAAAGGAATCGAAAAAGCAGTTGTTACAGCTGTAGAAGAATTAAAAGCTATTTCTAAGCCAATCGAAAATAAGGAATCTATTGCTCAGGTTGCTGCAATCTCTGCTGCTGACAATGAAGTTGGCCAGCTGATCGCTGAAGCAATGGAGCGCGTTGGCAACGATGGTGTTATCACAATCGAAGAATCTAAAGGATTCACAACTGAGCTTGATGTGGTTGAAGGTATGCAATTCGACCGCGGATATGCTTCTCCATACATGGTTACAGATTCTGATAAGATGGAAGCGGTTCTTGAAAACCCTTATATCTTAATCACTGATAAGAAGATCACAAGCATCCAGGAAATCCTTCCTGTACTTGAGCAAGTTGTACAGCAAGGCAAGCCTTTATTGCTTGTAGCTGAAGATGTTGAAGG
This sequence comes from Cytobacillus sp. Bac17, assembly GCF_024519925.1. Taxonomy (NCBI): domain Bacteria; kingdom Bacillati; phylum Bacillota; class Bacilli; order Caryophanales; family Bacillaceae; genus Cytobacillus; species Cytobacillus sp. Bac17. The sequence continues at coordinate 9,088 of NZ_JALJRC010000029.1, forward strand.
TGAAGCACTTGCTACACTAGTTGTGAATAAGCTTCGCGGAACTTTCAACGCGGTAGCAGTAAAAGCTCCTGGCTTCGGTGACCGCCGCAAAGCTATGCTTGAAGATATCGCGATCCTGACTGGCGGTGAAGTAATCACTGAAGAGTTAGGCCGTGACCTTAAGTCTGCTACAATCGACTCTTTAGGACGCGCTACTAAAGTAGTTGTTACAAAAGAAAACACTACAATCGTTGAGGGTGCTGGAGACAGCGCGCAAATCGGCGGACGTGTGAACCAGATCCGCACTCAAATGGAAGAAACAACTTCTGAATTTGACCGCGAAAAATTACAAGAGCGCCTTGCTAAACTTGCTGGTGGTGTTGCAGTTGTTAAAGTTGGTGCTGCTACTGAAACTGAATTAAAAGAGCGCAAGCTTCGCATCGAAGACGCCCTTAACTCTACACGTGCTGCTGTAGAAGAAGGCATCGTTTCCGGTGGTGGTGTTGCCCTTCTAAACGTATACAATAAAGTGGCTGCTATCCAGGCTGAAGGCGATGAAGCAACTGGTGTTAACATCGTATTGCGTGCGATGGAAGAGCCTGTACGCACAATTGCTCACAATGCCGGTCTAGAAGGTTCTATCATTGTTGACCGCTTAAAGCGCGAAGCAGTTGGAACTGGCTTCAACGCTGCTACTGGCGAGTGGGTAAACATGATCGAAGCTGGTATCGTTGACCCAACTAAAGTAACTCGTTCAGCTCTTCAAAACGCTGGATCTGTTGCAGCTATGTTCTTAACTACTGAAGCAGTAGTTGCTGACAAGCCGGAAGAAAACGCTGCTCCTGCAATGCCTGATATGGGCGGCATGGGCGGAATGGGCGGCATGATGTAATTTAAAGCGTTGAACCCAACGTTTTAAAGCATCATCCACCAGGACATAGGTACAGGTTTTCTTGTCCTGCTGTTCCCAAAACTGTTTATAACAAACAAAAAAGGAATTCCTATTCGGGAATTCCTTTTTTTATTTATTCTTTGTCCGAACCCCCGCCAAAAGTTTCGGGAATCATCGTGAAGCCTTCAATCACAGTATCTTCTTCCACTTCGATCATCAGATAGCGCTTGCCGTCAAAATGGACTTGTTTTACATATCGAAGATCTTGCGGGCAGATGGATATGTTGGCTGCCTTCGTGCTGATTTTTATTGATTTTGAATTAAATTTGGGCAGGACGCTGGTTGCCTTTATTTCATATTTGTCATCATCGATGATTTTTTGATAAGCGGATTGGACCTTTTCTGAATTAATATCTTCGAGACCACTCACTTTTAAAACGCGTTCTACGTCTTTGGAATCCAGCTTCGGCGGTTCATCCTCTTCGTTTTCCACGATCATACGGTTAATCTCTTCATATACGCTGGAAAGGGTTGCTGTGCTTAGCTGATCTCCTGTTACGTCTTTAATAATTTCCTCAAAAACGATTTTATCATCCTGCGCCGTCATCGTTTCTTCCCCGTTTAAAACGTCCACTATGAACTGGTAGTCGGGCTCATGTACCTTGCCTGCTGAATACAAGACGTGATTGACATCAGCTGCATGATCGGTAAAGCAAGGAAATAGAAACCCTGAAATGGGAGCCTTGAGGTTGATAATCGGATCAACGGTAAAATGATATTTAAATTCCTTTTCTACATAGTCAAAAAGCAATTCTTTCTTCGGTTCTTGAGTGTTATTTATGCTGCAGAGAATAAAGGGATGAGAATAAACGGCATCCCGTTCACTTTCCTCGGCTTCTGCGTTGCGGCGTTTCATTGGCTTAAGATACTCCCCGCGAATGAATGTAACGACAATATCCTTTTCATATTGCCGGATTCCCAGCATTTTGCCGACTATCTGAAGCATTTGATCCATCCAGCCTTCAGCATCACTGCTTAGCAATCCCTGATGCAGGATGAGTTGACTGCTGTTTTCGGCATCCCTCTGAAACTTTAATTCAAAGAGCTTTTCATCCAATTGGCCGCCAAGCAGCTTTTTGAAGTTATCCATAAATAGCTCCTGCTGATCCTGGTCCAGCATTTCAAAGGGCTGGCTTTCATAATGATAAATCTCACTTGATTCCTTCATAATATAGACATTAAAAATATCTGAGATCTTTAGTAAGTCATTATTTAATTTAAATTGTTTCCGAATCTGTGCGATGTCTTTTTTGTTCACAGTTAAATCCACTCCTAAGCTGCCCAATATGCATATTTACTAGAATAACAAAATACATCAGCTCTATAAATTATTTATCTCTTTTATTTTCGCTTTTTTGAAAAGGGATACGTTAATTAAATTTGGCTGGAGATTTGAGAAGCATGAAGTTGATTTTTACCGGCCGAGTTTGCGCTGGCGAGGTGAATGTAGAATGCTGATATTTTGTTAACATAAAGGTATTTAATTGAGGCCTCTCATAAGTTGACTAAACTTATGGGAAGCCTTTTTTATTTCTTTAACATGGAGACATACTCTTCCAAATAAAATTGGATGCAGAAATAAAAATTACAAGTATCGACAAAAAATGGCAAGTTCTTTATAATAGTATAGTAAAATATAATCGTGAAATTAGTCCTATATTTAATAAAATTGAAAAGGCAAACTTATCGAAAGGTAAGGACGCAAAGCTACGAGTCTAAAATCCTCCAGGGTAATGACAGTCGGGTTGCCAAGGATAATAAAGAACGTTTATTTGGCTATCCCTGTCTATTTGGGGATAGTCTTTTTTTTGGACACCTTTTAAATAGCTGCAAAAATGATGGAGAATACAGGCAAAGGAGATCAGCGATGATAGTTGTAGATAAGAAAAAATACAAAATGGCCATTAATGAGGCCGCAAAGGAAGTTCATGTACAGGTTCATGGGTTAATGAGAGAGGAGGATGCGGAAGGTTATATGATAGATTTACAGGATACGATTAGTAAGGTATCAAGGCAAAGTTATACATTTGTTGTAGACGGGACCCATCAAACCCCTGTCCCATCAAAGGTGGTTCCACAGCTTGAACAGACAATGCAATTTTATTCTTCATTGGGATTTAAGGATATTCTTGTAGTAAAACCGTCATCTAAAATTGCGCAGGTGCAAATCAGGAATGCACTTGAGAGAATTGAGTTCTCAGGTACGTTTGTTGATAAAGTGCCTCATGGCATCTAATGTTCGTGACAATGAATAGGGGATCATTATTTTACATTTGAAAGGGAGTAAAGAAGTGCAAACAACACTAGAGCTATATACCTACGAAATTATAAAGAAGGATCAGCCAGAATTAATTGTGAAAGCAGCTGATTGTCTGGCTCGAACATTCATAGGAGTGGAGGTTGCAGGGAAATGGGTTCAGGAGCCAATGGTAGGTCAATTGAATATAGGCTATGAGGATTTCTATCAGTTTACCAAGGATTATTTAGACTCTACGATTGAACAGGGATATTGCGCAGTTGCACAGGATGCTAATCATAAAGTTGTCGGTGTACTTGCGGGAGATACAAATGCACCTGAGATAATCGGAGAAGACATATTTGAAGGTTCTTTTTATGATATGAATGTAATTCTGCGTGTTTTGGAAGATGTCGATAAACGTTTCATGGAAGATTATAAAAAACAGAATGGACATGAAATCAAGGATGGAGAACTATTACACCTTTTCATGTTAGGCGTAATAGCTGAACATAATCGTCATGAAATTATTCAGCAGCTAGGAAATAGATTAATCGCAAAAGCATCATCCCAAGGATTAAAGGCTGTTTTAGGTGAAGCAACCAACCCTAAATCAATACGGGTCATGGAAAAATATCATAATATGAAAAAATATAAAGATACAGAAGGAAATTATATTGTCCATAAATATCAGGATAATAATAAGCTGAGTGGTATTCCTGCAAATGTAGCAGATGGAACATATATCCTAATAAAAGAGCTTTAAATAACATATAAAGTCTAATTCAATTAAATAGATGTTAGGGGATTTATTATAATGGAAGCGATTATGCTAGGCATCATTATTATTTTAATGGGAGTATCGGTGTTTTTTGCCTATCGATACTTTTCATTAAAACACCATCTCCATATTCATAAGGAAATAATAAATGGAATGGAAGAATTATCAGCAGGTAAAATTGCAGCGAAGGTTGATGAACGAAGCTCTAAACATGCTGTATTTAATGGGCTAATCGACTATTTCGGCCTTGTAAGGGAAAAGTTTTTTTCCTATTCAAAAGATGTTCATGAAAAAGGTGAAAATCTTACTGAAGTCGGTGAATATGCTTCTGAAAAAGCGGATATTGTTAGAGCGGCAATTGATGAGGTAGGCAGAGGGTTGACGAAACAATTGGCAGCAACAGAAGAAAGTGCTGCATCTATGGAGGAAATGACACAGGCTATCGAAGATCTATCCGTGAGATCCCTTCAGATTTCAGAACAATCGAATACTACCTTAGAACTGACGCAGGAAGGAAACGAGAAGCTAAAGGATTCCTTAGATAAAATGAATCAGTTTAATCAAACGGTAAATATAACATTTGATGCCATAAATAAACTCGGAGAAAAATCTCATGAAATCGGCACGATTGTAAAAGTGATTACAGGGATTTCAGAACAAATTAATTTATTGGCATTGAATGCGGCCATAGAAGCGGCCCGTGCGGGAGAGCATGGCAAAGGATTTGCAGTCGTTGCTGATGAGGTTCGAAAATTGGCCGAACAATCACGGCAGTCTTCCTCTGAAGTATCAAACATTGTAAAGAATATACAGGAGGAAACTGGGATAGTCGTGAACTCCATGCAGCAGGGAACAGAGGAATTGAAAGATACAAATACCACCCTTGTAGAAGTTGGGTCCATGTTCAAACAAATTCTGGCTACTACAAAAATTATTGCTGAAAATAATGAAAACTCTTCTGCGAGTACACAGGAATTATCTTCTGCTTCGCAGCAGATCATGGCAACAATTGTTGAGATTGCCTCAATCTCACGGGAATCTGTTGAAATGTTTGAGGAGCTAATCGAAATTAGTGATGATGAACTGACTGCAATGCAAAAACTTGTCCAGGTAGCAAAGAATCTTGTAGAGCTAACAGATGATGTAAACAAGTTAATATTTGTATGGAATCATGGTGCTGAAACAGAGGCAGCTCATGGTCAAATTGCTGATAAAAAGCTCAGTGCAGCAGTATAAAGATCGTTGCTTTGCTGGCTGATTAATATAAAGGTGCTTCTTTCAGGTAAATGCAGCCTGTGGGAAGTTCCCTTTGATGCCCGAATTAGTCCTTATAAAAGAAAGGATCAATAAATATTACAGTATTCCTTCTGTTTAATAGGGAATATTTTTATGGCAGCAAGGTTGCCAAAAGGCTTAATTAGGCACTGATTTGTCCACCTGTGTGGACTTTTTTATTGGATCTTTAGATAAAACTGCTTCAAGAAAAAGCATCCAGGAGGTACAGGATGAAGGAAATACAAAAGTTATTTCCCAGTATGGATGGGAATGAACTCCAAAGAGAGGAATTATTGTCTTACTTTAAGACGATCTTAACGAAAATAGATGAGTTAAAGGATCCCAACAAACTAACACTGGGAATAATGCCCGAGTACTCAGAGGATTACTATAATCGTATCATTGAAAAGGCCGATGTTCCGAAAAAGGGTGTGCCGATAGAACAAGTGATTCAGGAGCTTCTTAAATTGGCAGAAGGACACCGCTACGTCAATCGAAATTATGTAGCCAACGCAGCGCCCCTTCCGAATATAGCCAGTATGATCGGGAACTTAGTAATGGTCCTGGTCAATGGGAACAATCTTTGGGATGTGGAAGGACCGGCTGCGGCTGCAGCAGAAATCGAAATAACCAGTATGCTATCCAAATTAATCGGATACGATGAGAGCATTAGTGCAGGGTATACAACCTGGGGAGGACAAGGCGCTGTTTTTAATTCTTTGCGACTTGCCATTGCACGGTACGCTCCGTCTTCAAATGAAAATGGTGTACCGCAAAATCTCTATTGCTTCTGTTCAGAGCTATCACACTATAGTCTGTATAAGTCTGTAGAAGCTGCAGGGATTGGCGTGAAAAACATGATTCGGATAAAAGCGAATGCTGATCATTCTATGAATCTCGACGATTTAAAAGAGAAAATGGCGCTTGTTATTGCCAAAGGCGGTGTTCCTCTTTATGTACTTGCCACAATGGGAACGACTGATACATTTGGGGTTGATGACATTGAGGGGATTAAGCGGATAGCAGAAGACTTGGAACGCACTCATGGCGTATTTCCGATCTATATCCATGCAGATTCGGCCATGGGCGGCATGTATACCTTCTTTAACCATTACGATTTTGAAAGCAACCCTCTGAGATTTGAAGACAATGTTAGTGAGGTTTTAAGATCCTATCAGCATAAGTTCAAACAGATAAAGCTTGCAGATAGTATGGTCTTTGATTTCCATAAGCTTGGACAAACCCCATATATCACAAGTTTATTTTTAATTAAAAACAGAGAATATCTTAAGTATGTAGACTTAGATGCAGCGGAAACGCCTTATGTTGGGAATCGTGGGTATGGCAGCTATCATACAGGCTTCACACTGGAATGCTCGCGGATGGGAAGTGCTTTGGCGATTTATGCATCGTTATTAGCATTTGGAATGGAAGGCTATCAAGAGCTTTTGGCCAATTATATCCGTGTCAATATTGCATTTAGAGAGATGTTAACAAGAGAAGTTTCGAATGTGGCAGTAACGAATGAAATTTCTCCTATTACAACATTCCGCTTTTACCCTGAAAAGACTGAATGGGATAATGAATTGAACGGACATTTACCTGTGGAAGAAATAATGGAAATTAATCAATTTAATGACGAGTTTGCAGAGGTAATTGGTGCTGAACGAGATACTGTCTTTTTTGGAAATACGAAAAAGCAGAGACTTGTGGAAGCGGCAGACTCAAACAAGCAGCTGCCGGTGTACGCACATAAATTCTTCTCGATCTCTCCCTACTCTACGATAGAAGAGGTCGACCGTTATGTCGGATTCTTAAAAGAACACTTGGAGATTTTCCTGAAAATGAGAAATCACAAGTATAGTATTATAGGTTCCTAATGAAGTAAATCCAGCAATTGGCTTGAAAATATTAATGGAGGCTTCCCATAAACTGATTGTGGGAAGCTTCTTCTTTGTTTAATAGTAATGGCTACGGAATTCTTCTGCCAGTTTCTCCATGTATTCCCCTGGATAGCAGCCGATCCGATTCATCTAAGAATTGCACGGATTGTCGCGTTGTTTCTTCGTTTTGCAGCAATACAGATTTATACGCCTCTGTCACCTGCTGAAGCTGCCTATTTAAAGCATTCAATTTATTGATGAAATCAAGGACATTATTCTCCCCAATAGTGGATGGAAGGGATGGCTGGAGTCCGTTAGCGGAGGTTTGAAGGTTGGTGAGTGCCTGTTCTATATCACTTATCCTTAGCTTAATCTCGGTATCCATTCTCAGTACCTCCTTATTATTTCTTCGACCTCTCCGCTGCAAGCTGCGCTTCCAGGGAAGCAATCGTTTGTTTGATAGAATCGATTTCTTGCTGGATCTGCTGGAACTTCCGGTTTATGGCTGAAAACACCTCATGAAACTGATTTGATTCAATGTCAGTGTAGCTCGCAAGCATTTGTTCAAACCGGATGTCCTCAAATTCACCTGCCAGCTTTCCCTGCCAGGTGAAAGGAGAAAGATCCGGTCTTGTGACGGTATGCCGATAGTGGTTAAACTCCTGCTGTTTTCCTTGAAGCTCTCCCTTACAGGCCAGCAGTCGCTGAAGCTCGTTTTGTTTCTTCGCCAATAAACTGTAGTAATATCCTAAAGACATGAAAAATCACCTCTATATACTGCAATTTTCATATTATACATCCATAAAAGAGAATCCATTTTACTATATCACAGGGAAATAATGTAATAATGATACGATTTTCTCATTTTGATTATTGTGTCGATGGGTAATTATTACTGTATTATACAAAAGTGTAAAATTAATCCTATTCGTGATAAAATTACTCTTATTTTTGGTGTAAAGTATAAATTATGGAAAATGCTAGTGAGGGGCTCTTAGAAGTACCTCTATTGCAGTTGTCGAATGGCAGGAGGCGATTTATACTGAAGGTATTAGATGCACGGGAGTTGCATAGCGGATTGAAGGAGCTTCATTCCAGTCTGTACTCCTTAGAAGAGCAGATAAGAAACATTGCACGTGATGTAGAAGGAATCACTTCGCTTGAGGACTCCTTTCGGGGAGAGGGAGCAGCCGCTATTCAGGCTTTTTTTCGTGAATGTCATTCTCCTTTTCTCTTATTTTTTGAAGGTTTTCTTGCAGACTATCAAAATACTTTAAAAAGAATAGCTACTTCACTTCAGATGCTCGAGCCGGCAAGCAATGGATTCATCCGTCAGAGCTTTTTGGATGGAGAAGCGGCACAGGGCCTGGTAAAAACAGAATCTATCACCACAAGCCTAACAGAAGAGACCAATGCGGTGATGCAGAAAGTTTCTGATATTGTCAGTCTGCCTCACCTGCAGGATGGGGAGTTTTCGGCACATGTAAGGAGAGCGGAACTTCACCGGAGAAATACCGTTGATGATCTTATTACCTTTGATGGCCAGCAAACACTGGCACTTGATCCAATTGAGCAGGATCTTCACCTGATGCAGTCCTACATCGATGAAATCTCCAGCCACTTTCAGAGTGGAAATCTTAGTATATCCGGCTATTCCGTCAAGCAGCTTAACACCAGCCCAATCTATGGAGAGCTTTTAGAAGGCATCAGGCATAAAGCTGGAAATTCCATGCGCTCACCGGAATTCCTTAAAGAACTGGGCATAACTGCCTTGGGACAGATTTTACCGCCTGGTGCTTATTCCATTTGGGCTATCTGGCAGAGTAACTATGAAAACAAGACCCTCCAATATCAGTTAAGAGCCTTGAAATCTTTGGCAAAGCTAAACGATAAAGAAATCAGCCCAGAGGAATTCATCTCTTTGAGCGGCAGAGAGATCCTGACTATTGAAGTCATAGATGAACACGGCATAGGCAGCCAGAACCAGGGCGGCAAGTTCCATCTGTATGATGACGGTCGGATCGTCAGGGAATACTATGCTGAAAAAGGAAAAGCTTACGAGTTCGTTGATTCCATTCCAGAAGATCGCGTGGGAGGAGTACGGGAACTTGACTCAATGGCCGATGGAACCCCGCTTGAAATTCTCGAATACCTGTCGCTGGCGGCTGTTGTCCGAAAACAAGGAACCAAGGTCATACGGAAGAGTATCAATAAGGCAGACTTTGATGCGCTTGTCAGGATATTGAAAGAGGAAAAGGGCCATGTGGTTTTGCCGGGGAAGAAGGATGGTAAGGGTAAAGTAAAGCATTTAAAAAATTTACCTAGAATAAAAGAAGTTGAAGTTAATTTTAAAAGAAATATTAAACATGACTCCGAAGAGTTTACTAGACAATTAAAAGACCAAGAACAAGGCATGAATGAATTAACGGTTGACGAGTATTTGAAAAATAGAGATAGGTATATTGCAGAAGGTAGAGCATTAGAAGGAAATGCAGCTCAAAAAATGGCTAGACAAGAAGCACTTAAAGATAAAATTGCTGAACTGCGAAAACAAGGACTCTCAAGAGCAACTGCGACAAAGCAAGCTTCTGAATGGCTGGAAACAAAAGCAGCACTTCATAATCCAGATCAAATAGCTGGAGGAAGAGTAGACATTATCGGAGGTTTGGGGGATAAAAAAGTAAATTCCTCGATAGGTTCACAATGGAAATATAGAATTGATGTAGTTGATGAGCAAATTAGGGAAATTGCTAGGAATATGTCACCTGAGCAGCTAAAGAATACTTATTTAAATGTGAAATTAACTCAATGATCAAAGGAGGCATTTTAATTGGTAACTATATTTAGTGATTTTTTAAAACATGAGAAAGTTGATGAAGATGTAATTTTAAAATATGAGGATGATCTTCCTGCAGAATTAATAAGAATATGGAACAAATATGGCTTTGGTACTTTCGCAAATGGCTTTTTAAAAGTTATTAATCCAGACGAATATTTAGATGTTTTAAAGAGAAGTTATCTAAGGTATGACCAGGCTATTCCTATTTTTACAACCGCAATGGGAGATATTATAGTTTGGGAAAAAGGAAAGTATGTAAATTTATTAAACTTTAGGAGAGGATATGTAAATGTTATTTCATCCGGATTTGAATTCTTTTTTGATGACTTAGAAGATAATGACTTTATGGACGAAGAGTTAATGTGGCAACCTTATCCTGAAGCGATTAGTAAGTACAGTGCCCCTAACTATGATGAGTGTTTCGGATATACTCCCCTATTAGGTTTAGGAGGAGCAGAAAAAGTAGAGAATCTAAAAAAAGTCAAATTGAAGGAACATGTTCTTATTATTACTGAATTTATGGGACCAGTTCAATAATGTTTAGGATTATATTACAGAATTTACAATAAGCACTTGCTTGCCTTTTAGGCAACAGGTGTTTTTATTTTTTGTTAGACATATAAGTTTTTAAGATGTTGGCCTCCAACCTATTTCAGAGTAAAACCGGGTATTCCCTCAAGCAACTTCACTCCAGCCCAATATATGGGGAGCTTTTAGAAGGCATCAGGCATAAAGCAGGAAATTCCTTGCGCACACCGGAATTCCATAAAGAACTGAGCATAACTGCCCTGGGTCAGATTTTACCGCCAGGTGCTTATTCCATTTGGACTATCTGGCAGAGCAAATATGAAGGCAAGACCATCCAATATCAGTTAAGAGCCTTGAAAGCTTTGGCAAAGCTAAACGATAAAGAAATCAGCCCAGAGGAATTCACCTCTTTGAGCGGCAGAGAGATCCTGACTGTAGAAGTCATAGATGAGCATGGCATCGGCAGCCAGAATCAGGGCGGCAAGTTCCATCTGTATGATGACGGCCGGATTGTCCGGGAATACTATGCTGAAAAAGGAAAAGCTTACGAGTTCGTTGACTCCATTCCAGAAGACCGAGTGGGAGGAGCTCGGGAACTGGACTCCATAGCTGACGGAACCCCGCTTGAAATACTCGAATACCTGTCGCTGGCGGCTGTTGTCCGAAAACAAGGAACCAAGGTTATACGGAAAAGCATCAATAAGGCCGACTTTGATGCCCTTGTCAGGATATTGAAAGAGGAAAAGGGCCATGTGGTCTTGCCGGGGAAGAAGGTTGGTAAGGGTACGGGTGATGTTCAAACTGGTGGCAGGGAACTTTCAATTGATGAATATCTAAAGCAACTTGATAAAGCAGAAGAGATGTACGAATCTTTTAGAAAATCCAAAATTGATGTACAGTCTATTGCTAAAAATACAGGAATGACTGAACAGAGGGTACAAAGAATCAAGGAGCATTTATTTATCAAAGAGAACATAAAAGAACATGGGATTGGACGCTTTGATCCGGATTATCAAATTGCACAAGCTTGGGATAGGCTTCAAAAAGATACTTATAACAAGAATGATATTGATTTATTGAATCATGAACTTTTTGAGTCAAAATTCGAGGGAATATTCAAAACGGATTACAGGACCGTACATGATAAAACAGTTGAATCAGGGCGTCCGTGGTATCCACCAGAGGAGGAGTAAAATTGGCTTCGTATGTTTTATTATTAAAGGATTATGAAGATGATGAAACTGTGGTTTACAAATTCGGACCTAATGAAGAGATTATGGGAAAAATTGAGTTAAATAAAACAACCAGGAAGTTTTCAGAGTTAGAAAGTTTACCAGATCAAAATATTCCCTCTAAGTTTTATTATGATCGAGCTGCTCAAAGATTGGCAGTTTGCCTAGTAAGAGAAGGTGGCATATTTCCAGAAAAAACAGCTTTTGAGTCATAGTAGTTACAAATAAGGCCTTGATGGGTAGATGCCTTTCAAGGTTCTTTGTTTAATAGTAGAGGAGTAGCCTTCTTTCTCCCCAACATTCCCCCTCCATATGTAATGAATTTGCCCAAGCCAAACCCATTTCCGCGCATATAAAGTAGTGTAAGCATATATAGAGGAAATGGAGGTATGAACGGATGTACCGTTACAGAGGCCCTTATCAGCCGCAGGATCAGCGGTTTTTTGGATTCTTTGGTCTGCCCTTTTTAGGAGGGTTAGCAGGAGGTTTATTGGGCACTGCCTTATTCTACCCGCGTCCATATTATTGGTATCCTCCACCGCCGCCGCCTTATTACCCGCGACCTTGCTGTGGACCAGGATTTGGATACCCTTATTAATAAATATCAGGGGAAGCTCATAAAGGGGCTTTCCCTTTTTGAATTCGGCAATAATTTACCTGCTGAATTCAGGAGCAATAATAGGTTTATTATGAAAATGGGGGTGGCCGGCGGCATGCCGTGGCTGAGATGCTTGATAAGGCAGAAAATGAATCAGATTAATAACACAAGTTTGTGTAACGGCTAATGAAGTGAGATTTTTTCCTAAGAATATATTTGAGTGACTCGTCATATATGATGAAAGTCTTAACTAATAAGGAAAATGTAGGATATTTATTATTCAGAATATTAATTCTTTTAGCAGATTTACATCCTCCTATTAAAAAGGCATGATAGAAATAATTCGGATATCGAATTAATAGATCAGAGGAGGCTTAAAAATGAAGAAGAAATCATTATGGAAAGTACTTAGTTCAGCAGCACTGGCAGCAGCGATTCTCGTACCCCAAGTCGGCTTTGCTGAGGGCGCAAAGCCTGTGACAGAAGAAAATGTATCAATTAATGGTTTTGTTGATTATGAAGAATTAAAGAGAAAGTTAAGCCAAATTGAAAAATCATCCAACGGCCTGGTTCAGGTGGAATCTGCGGGAAAAACGAATCAGGGGAGAGATATCTTTACAGCACGTGTGGGCCATGGAGATAAAGTGGTACTAGTGCAGAGCGAAATTCATGGCAATGAAAAGACCGGCACTGTCGCGTTGCTGAATATTCTTCAATATTTGGGGTCAAGTCAATCAGCAGATGCGAAAAGGATTAGAGAAGAATTAACGATTGTCGCAATCCCGATGATGAATGCCGATGGCTCCGAATTGGACAGGCGCGGCAATGTAATGACCTGGGAAGAGGTTCAGGAACAGTTTCCTCAATTACATAATGCACAGCCCACCTGGAATTATTACACACGCAGCCTTCAGGGGGACGACTACTCTGCAGCACCAGGATTCGATGTAAACCGTGACTTTAACCCAGATTTAAATTATGTTCCGAAGGCGGAGGACTTCCCTGGCAATTCAAGCACTCCAGGCTGGTATATTACGCCTGAATCGCAAACAGTCCGGGATGTTTATAAGAGTCTTCAAGAGGAATTTGGTCATGTTGAAGTCTTTTTAGATCTTCATCACCAGAATTTCTATAAGATTGAAGGAACAGATGAAGATGTAACAATGTCCATTTCAGCAGACTTTGTTCCAGATCCAAGTTCTGCGGAGGGTGCAAAATATAGCCAATATGCGGAGAATTACCGCTTTGATTTTTCACGCCAGTTAAACGTCGCCCTTTATGATGCACTTCAGGAAAAAGGAAATTCAGTGTTTACCAATATTTCTTTATATGACCAGGAGTTAGACTTGCCTGGAACTGCCTTGGGCTCCTTTGCCTTGAACGGCAGCGGGGTTGTCCTATTTGAGGTAAAAGGGCAGACACATAACTATGGACAAAAGATGAAAGGTCAGCTGGTTAAGACAGTAGAAACAGGTGTCATGGGGATTATCAATGGTGTGGCAGATGGCAGTGTGTATGATTTGAATCCGGATGAATATAATGAAATCCCTAACAGGGTGCCAATTCGTTAACATAGTCAAAAGAAGCTGAGTCCCAATGGGAATCAGCTTCATTCTTACTGCAGTCGATCTGGTACACTATCAGTCGTTTCTTCTGCGACTTCTGTAAAAATATCCTCTTCGTTTTCAGGAACCATATGGACAGAGAAGCCCTTGGCAAAGGCGGGTTCCAGTAAATGAATCAGCTGCTGGACATCAGCCTGCAGCTGAAGGAATTCCTTTTTCGTTACAGGCTGGGCTTCTTCTTTTAATTCATAGCCCACTTGTCCGTTCGCCTCCAGGGTTGCCCATCTTACATCGCTGATAACTGCAACATTATGCTGACGCAGCTTCATTTCAAGCTGGTCCACAGTAAACCGGAGTTTTCTCAGATTCTGTTCATTTAATTTTCCATCTTCTATGATAATTTTGGATTGCCCAGTGATAAACTTCTCAAATTTGTCTGATTTCATTTGTGCATATTCCATGACAACTAGGGTGAGTACAAGGATGAGTCCTACTGCAAGAGTAGTCCAAATGCTTTCCCCTGAAACCGGTTCAATTAATAGTGAACCGATGCCAATCATGATTACTACCTGAGCTAATGTCATCTGTGAAATAGACTTTCTGCCAGCGATCCTTAATAACAGGGTGCCCCCGATGACGACAAGGATTGAGTTCCAAATCCAATCGAATTCCAATCTCATCCCTCCCTATATTTTATTATAGTCTTTCGCAAATAGAGCCTTCTAAAACTGTTAATGTCAATTTATCTAACAAAAAGTGGGATTAGCTATTGTTACCTACTTATTAAACGTGTTAATATCAAAATATTATAAAAATTTTAAAAACTGAATGACTGTCGGGGGGATATTTGGATGAAGAAAATGTTAGCCATCCTAGCAAGCAGCGCATTATTAATGCTGGCTGCCTGTGGATCAGGAAATGAGGAAACCAGCGGGGAATCGTCAGAAAAGAAAACCGTAAAAATCGGGATCACGCAAATTGTGGAGCACCCATCATTGGATTCTGCGAGAGAGGGATTTATTGCCGCATTGAAAGATGCTGGTTATGAAGAAGGAAAAAATCTTAAAATCGACTTCCAAAACGCCCAGGGGGATATGAACAATAATATGTCCATTGCCCAGAACCTGGTAGCGGACAAGAATGATTTGATTCTTGCTATCGCGACTGCCAGTGCACAATCCGTTGTGCAATCCACAAAGGATATTCCAATCCTTTTTACAGCCATCACTGATCCTGTTGGTGCTGAGCTTGTGGAAAGCATGGAAAAGCCAGGCGGGAATGCAACGGGTACATCTGATACACATCCGGATGCCATCAAAAAAACGATTGACTCCATTAAAACATTTGTACCGGAAGCCAAGAAGGTCGGCATCATCTACAATGATGGGGAGCCAAACTCAGTAGTAAATGTAAAGCATGCGAAAGAAGCCATCGAGGCAGCAGGACTTGAAGCGGTTGAAACGACTATTTCAACAAGCTCCGAGGTAAAGCAGGCTGCAGAATCCTTAGTAGGCCGTGCTGACGTGTTCTACATCCCTAAGGACAATACAGTTGTATCTGCCCTTGAATCTGTGCTGAACGTAGCCAATGAGAAAGACATTCCAGCATTTGTTGGAGAAAGCGATTCGGTTAAACGGGGCGGATTTGCTTCCTATGGTTTTGAGTATCATGATCTTGGATACTCTACCGGCCAAATGGCCGTTGATATCCTTGAAGGCAAAAAGCCTGGTGAGATTCCTGTTGGCTACCCTGAAAGTCTTGAGCTGGTGATTAACAAAAAAGCAGCTGAGGAGCAGGGAGTCGCTTTAACGGATGAAATGCTGAAGGATGCTAAGGTGGTTGAGGAATAAATAGGTTGTTAAAAGATACAGCGATTCAGCTGTATCTTTTTTTTGCTTTAAGAACCCGGAAATTTTTTCTTGAAAATGATTCAAAAGAACTACAAAAGCCGGAAGGGTGATTTTAGGAAAAAAAAGGGCTCAACAAAGTTTAATTAAAATATAAATAATAAGGTAATTCTGCCTATAAAATACAATTGGGGGTTTATAGATTAATAGGAATAAAACCACAGACATAATTCGACAAGGCCACTCAAGCGATTTGACGAGTTTTGACTGCCATGATAGTAATAAAAAGGTAGAAAATTTGAATTTTAAAATGAGTGAATAACAAAAAATTAGAAAAAACCTATGAAAAAAATACCAATTTTGGTTTAAGTATCTCGAAATTGGGTATTGGTGGGTATAAATAACTGTTTTGTTATTTTTTGCAAGTAAGTAATTGACCTTTTAATTGTGTATTTTTACAATAATAGTAACCTATTGAAAAGGAGAGATTTGAATGTCAGGAGTTATTCGCGTTACACCAGCAGAATTAGTAGGCATGTCTAACCGTTATAATGGAGAAAGCAGCCAGGTTGGGGATCAGATTGTCCGTTTGGATAATATGATTCGTGAACTGGAAGGTGCATGGGAAGGGGAAGCAAGCAGAGCGTTTGCTGAACAATACCAATCTTTAAGACCTTCATTTGTTCAAATGCAGCAATTATTAGAGGATATCTCTGTTCAGCTTAATAATACTGCAAGAGCTCTTGAGGATGCTGATAACCAGATTGCTGGCCAAATCCGCGGCTAATTTCATCTGAATCAATAAAGTGGAGAAGGAGCGCTACATTCATCAGATGAAAAGCGCTCTTTTTTTGTACTAAATTAGCAAATTTTCACTTTGGTAATTTGTCTAGCTCCAGCGCCTACCCCCTCGAGGTGTCGAGGGTGATCGAGGCGCTTGCGCTTTTCTAGTGGGGTGTTGAATATGTACATAGAATTAACAATTGATCTGAAAAATTATGAAGTTGAACCTTTTGATCTCCGTCTATCTAACTATCACTCTGTTAAAAAAGTAGTTGATATTGTTTGGCAAGCTAAGTCGATTCCTCAGCCGCCCCGGGAAGGCTATTGGGTCAGAATTCCTAACAAGCAAATGATTCTGTCAGGAAACGATAAGCTGGCAGAAAAGGGGATTACCACTGGGGACCGTTTCGAAATTTTATAAAGGAGCATTAAAAAATGTCAGAAAAGAGTCAAACCTACCTTGAAGAGCAGCTTGAAGCGGTTGTCGAAACAGATCATCAATCCCTTACCATTCTTTTTCAAAGAGAGAAAATAAAAGCTGATGCTGCTGCGGAATTGGAATTGCTCAAAGCTATGGATTCAGCTATAAAAAGGGATGTCCATTTAACAGAGGATGAACTGCGCCTCGTCCTGCAAATTCCCTCAAATTATTTAACCTTTTCCAAATTAAAAAAGAAAGACCAAAGAAGCAGATGGATCTTTTCTTCACAGCTCCTCAAGCTTGTGAAAAGTCATCCATATACCAGACTGCATCTCATTGTTTGTCCGGAAAATTTAGTGGCAGATGAAAGCCTGTCGCCGCATTTGCTTCACTATGGTGTGAAAGAAAGCCTTCCGCCTTATGAAGCCAATCATGAAAAACTCTGGATGGAATTGAAAGCGACCGTTGCAGCTGCTGTAGATGGAAAGCATTCCTTCCGGGATTACCTTAGACTCCATGAAACCATTGAACTGTCGCCTGCAGCGGCTAGTGTGATCAAAGCCAAGGATGAAAATGAATTGTCAGAAGTCATCCGGACTAATATTGAAATGCTTGAAAAGAAAGATAAGGAATATGTTAAGGTTCCGCAGAAAAAATGGAAAGCCACAAGGTATTCTGCTTGGGGTCTGCTGATTGCTTTATTGCCTTTCCTTGCTTTCAGTCTATATTCCCTTTTCTTTACACAGCCTAAACAGGCAGCATTTATTAATAGCCAGGAACACTTCTTGAAAAGCCAATATAGTGAAGTCGTTTCTGAATTATCCAATTATGATATTGATCAGATGCCGCGAGTCGTGCAATACGAACTTGCGCAGTCTTACATAATAAATGAAGCATTGACGGAAGACCAGAAAGAGAATGTCCAAAATACCATCACCCTGCAGACAGATCCTCTTTACTATCATTACTGGATTCATATTGGGAGGGGAGATGCTAAGGAAGCTCTCGATATCTCACGGGATCTTGAGGATAGAGAATTAATTCTATTTGCATTGATTAAATACCGGGAAGTTATCAAAGCAGATGATAGTCTTGAATCTGATGAAAAACAGCAGAAAATTGACGAAATTCAAGCTGAGATTGATGAGTATATAGAGGAACAGAAAGCTCAGGAGGAAGAGGAGAAGCGTCTTCAGGAAGAGCAAAGTAACAGCAGTGATAATGGGCAGGCTGTAAAACAAGAGCCTGAACAGAAGGCTGCAGAAGAGCAAAAGCCTGCAGATTCAAAGGCAGCTGAAACATCTGCTGAAAAGCCAGCCGAAAAGCAGGAAGAGGCAGCAAAGACAAAACCAAATTAAGATAGACAGGAGGTGGAGAGATGGAACAGTTATGGTTGTTTTACAGCGATTACTGCCAGCAGCTGTCTATGCCATTTGAAAATAGCAGCACGATCACCATAGGCCCAGAGCTTGAACAGCTGGTGACAATAAGGGATTTCCCTTTCACAAAAGGGGCTGTGTCAATAGAAAGGCACGACAGCTCCTATGAAGTGAGGCAAAATGAGTCAGTTCTCGGAAAGCTAAATGACGGGGAACCCTTCCAGCTGAATGATGAAGGGAAGACCCTGACGATAATCGTAACCTCTGAAAATATGAATAGCCAGACCTACTATTCTGGCTATCAAAAGCAAATAGAATTTTCCTCGGAAAACCCAGAAGCATCGATTTATAAAAAGAACGGCATTTTAATGGATGCAAGCCATTCCTTCGAACTGATTAAAACAAATAACGGCTGGATGGCAGAACCACAGTCAGGACAGCTCTATGTAAACGGAAAAAGAGCCGTAGAGAGAATTTTTCTTGAAATCGGGGATGTGCTGTTCTTCCCATTTATGTCTATTCGAATACAAGAAGAGGATCTATTCCAGATCGACAGCATTGAAAGCTATGAATCTAAGCTTCCGATTACCATCAGGCCGCAATCAGAGATGGCAAAGAAATATCCGCTCTATCGCCGAACGCCCAGAATGATCTATGAGATGCCGGATGAGAAAGTTTCTCTATCCTTCCCGTCACAGGAGCCTGATGATTCCAATCGGGGGTTATGGATGATCATTATGCCGCCGCTGATTATGCTAATCGTGATGGGCATCGTGGCTCTGATTCAGCCAAGAGGAATTTTTATTATCATTTCAATGGTCATGTTCATGACCACGTTAGTCACATCTACCGTTCAGTACTTTAAGGATAAAAGCAATCAAAAGAAGCGGAAAGAGCGCAGACATCGAGTGTATACTGCCTATCTGGAAGAGAAGAGGAAAGAGCTGCAGGCACTGTCTGACCAGCAGAGGCATGTTCTGGAATTCCACTTTCCCTCTTTTGAGAAAATGAAATACTTCACAAGCCATATATCCGACCGGATTTGGGAAAGACCCCTTGCGAGTTTTGATTTTCTGCAGTTCAGGCTTGGAACCGGTAATGTGCCAGCGAGTTATGAAGTTAAGGTCAGCTCTGGGGATATGGCTAACCGTGAAATTGATGACCTGCTTGAACAGTCACAGCAGATGGAAAAAGTTTATAAGGAAGTTAGAAATGTGCCAGTCGTGGCTGACCTTGCTAAGGGGCCAATCGGACTGATCGGAAAAGAGTCGGTTGTTAAGAATGAGATACACCAGATCATTGGACAGCTGGCGTTTTTCCACAGCTATCATGATGTACGGTTTGTATTTATTTTTAATGAAAAGGAATATAAGAAATGGGAATGGCTGAAATGGCTTCCGCATTTCCAGATGCCGCATGCACATGCAAAAGGGCTGATATATAACGAACAAACGAGGGATCAGCTGTTATCTTCCATTTATGAAATCCTGCGGGAAAGGGATTTGGATGAAAATAAGGAAAAGCAGGTGTATTCTCCGCATCTGGTGTTTATCATTACTAACCAGCAGCTGATTGCAGATCATGTGATTCTGGAGTATTTGGAGGGCGACCACTCCAACATGGGGATCTCCGTTATTACTGCAGCTGATTCAAAGGAAAGCCTGCATGATAATATTCAAACACTTGTCAGATATGTCAATCAGGAAGAAGGAGACATTCTGATTCAGGACAAAAAGGCCGTGAGCATCCCATTTAGGCTCGATGCTCATCAGAAGAAGGGAAATGAGGAATTTTCCCGTCTGTTAAGAACGCTTGATCATCAGGTTGGAATGACCAATTCCATTCCAAATAGCGTTTCGTTCCTGGAAATGATGAAAGTAAAGGAAGTGGGAAAACTTCCAATCAAGCAGAATTGGCTTACAAAAGAGTCTTCCAGATCATTGGCGGTACCAATTGGCTTAAAAGGAAAGGAAGATCTGTCGCTTTTGAATCTTCATGAAAAGGCGCATGGCCCGCACGGACTGCTGGCTGGGACAACGGGATCGGGTAAGAGTGAATTCCTGCAGACCTATATTCTTTCACTTGCAGTTCACTTCCATCCCCATGAGGTCGCTTTCCTGCTGATTGACTACAAAGGCGGGGGAATGGCTCAGCCGTTTAAGAACATGCCGCATCTTCTTGGAACCATTACGAATATTGAAGGAAGCAAAAACTTCAGTTCAAGAGCGCTAGCCTCAATCAAAAGTGAATTGAAAAGACGGCAGAGGCTTTTTGATCAATACCAGGTGAATCACATCAATGATTACACAGACCTTTATAAAAACAAGATGGCAAAGGAACCGCTGCCGCATTTGTTTTTAATTTCCGATGAGTTTGCAGAGCTTAAGAGTGAAGAGCCAGAATTCATCAGGGAGCTTGTCAGTGCTGCACGAATTGGGCGAAGCCTGGGGGTGCATTTAATTCTGGCAACCCAAAAGCCAGGCGGTGTCATTGATGAACAGATCTGGAGCAATGCCCGTTTCCGGGTAGCTTTAAAGGTTCAGGACACAGATGACAGTCGGGAGATCATCAAAAACGGAGATGCAGCAGCTATTACCGTAACCGGACGCGGCTACCTTCAAGTCGGCAATAATGAAGTCTATGAGCTCTTCCAATCTGCATGGAGCGGGGCGCCTTATTTGGATGACTCCTCAGAGACAGAGGATGAAATTGCAATCGTAACCGACTTGGGCCTTGTGCCATTATCGGATGTTAATTCACGCCAAGGAAAGAAAAAAGGCGGAAAAACAGAAATTGAAGCAGTGGTGGAGGAAATTGAAGCAGCACAGTCTTCGATGGGCATTAAAAAGCTTAGAAGTCCGTGGCTTCCGCCTCTTGAAGGGCGTTTAAGCAGGAAGCTCCACCGCGCTGAAGAGAATCATGAGATTCATTTAGGGATGGTGGATGAGCCTGAGAAGCAGAGCCAGTATCCATTGAGCTATCAAATCATAGAGGATGGTAATGTGGGGGTATTTGGCTCCTCAGGTTATGGAAAATCCCATACGATTATGACAATGCTTCTTAGCATTGCCGAAAAGCGAACTCCGGAAGAAGCCCATTATTATATTTTTGATTTTGGAAATGGCTCACTTCTTCCGCTAAGACAGCTGCCGCATACGGCCGACTTCTTCCTGATGGATGAAGAACGTAAAATTGAAAAGTTCATGAATCTGATCAAGGATGAAATTGCCCGCAGAAAGCTATTGTTTCAGCAGCAGGAAGTCAGCGGAATTAAGATGTACAATTCGATGAGCAGCGAGAAATTGCCGCTCGTATATATCACATTTGATAACTTTGATTTAGTAAAAGAAGAAATGCAGGAGCTTGAAACACAAATCAATCAGATTGCCAGGGACGGACAGTCACTCGGCATTTATATGATTTTTGCTGCGACGCGGATCAATTCGATCAGACAGTCGCTTATGAACAACCTCAAAACGAAGGTTGTCCATTATTTGATGGACAGCAGCGAGGCATACTCCGTACTGGGAAGGGTTCCGTTCGCACCTGAGCCTATACCGGGAAGAGCCATTATTAAAATGGAAGAGGCATATTTCTCACAGGTATTCTTGCCGGCAGATGGCAAGGATGATTTTGAGATTATAGAAGCCATCCGGGAAGACATCCAGGAACTGAAAGAGAAATACAAGGACTGCAGGCAGCCTGAAGAGGTGCCGATGCTTCCAGCAGAGCTTAATACGATTAACTTTACCCGCTACACTAATGGAGCTGTTCAGCCGGGACTTGTGCCTGTTGGCCTTGATGAGGAATCTGTAAAACCTGTATATGCGAACTTCAATAAAACGAAACACTGCATCATCCTGGGGCAGGCCCAAAAAGGAAAGACAAATGTTCTTAAGCTCATGATCAATCACATGCTTGTTCAGGATGCAGAGTCCGTCGGTATTTTCGATTCCTTTGACAGAGGATTATCATCCTATGCCAGCGAGGAAAAGTCGGTTTATATCGAGACAAAGGAACAGATCAGCGATTGGGCAGCACAGGTGGAAGAACAATTATCCCTCAGGGAAAAAGAATATCTAAACGCAATCCAGCATGGCAAGACCGATATAGAGTTTTCGCCAATCGTACTGGCTGTGGATGGATACTCCCGTTTTGCGCAGACATTAGATAACAGTCTGCAGGAAAGAATGGCAAGGCTGATGAAAAACGGCAGCCATCTGGGCTTTAGTGTCATCGTTACGGGCAGCAATAATGAACTGACAAAAGGATACGATTCCTTAACAGCAGAAATCAAACAGATCCGCCAGGCGATCGTTCTGATGAAGAAATCGGAGCAGACGCTGTTTACCCTTCCATACGACCGGAAAGAGGCAGAGATCCAGCCGGGATATGGTTATTACGTTATAAACGGAAAGGAATTAAAAATTCAAATTCCTTTATGTGCCACTGAAAGGAAGGTCTTAGCATGACAGCCAAAACAAAATACATCGTGAAAATGGTTTTGGTGATGCTTCTGATTATCGCCGCGCCAGCCATCTTTTTTGGCTCCATTGGCGATAATCCTCTGCTAGTCAGGGAGAATGCCACAAGAACCATAGCTGTTGTTAATGAAGATACAGGCGCTGACAAGGAAGAGAAGTCACTTGATTTTGGAGAGGAAATTACATCGATTCTGCAGGACGGCTCACAGTATGAATGGACCGTCATTGGCAGGAGTGCTGCAGAGAATGGGTTGAAAAATACCAAGTATGACGCAGTCGTTTATATTCCATCCAACTTTTCAAAGAACATCATGTCCTATGAAAGCAAGCAGCCTGAAAAAGCAAGTTTTGAATATACGGTGCAGAACCAGCTGAACTCACTGAACCGGGAAAAGGTTCTGCGTGAGATCCAGACTGCCACCAACCGTGTTAATGGAAAGATTTCAACATTGTATTGGACCTATGTATCCCAGGACCTTGAAAATGTGAAATCCCAGTTCGATACCATTTTACAAAAAGAAATAGACTTCCAGAATGCAATGCTCGCTTTCTATAAGCCTAGTTCAAAGAACCTGGCAGAGGAAATTGAACAGCAGCGCAATATGCTGGAGAGCATTCAGTCGACAGTGAAGACTGCTGCGGAAAGTACTTCAGAGGGCGAAAATAACCTTACCCAATTTGAAGAGAATCTTGCTGGATTTGTTCAATATGTAGAGCAGTACCGGGAATATCAGGATGCTCAGCAGGAGACGCTCCAAAAACTGCAGGATGAAAATGTACTAAATATCCAAGCGATAACTGGGAAACATGATCCTCAGTACTCTGAATCGCTAACCGCGCTGAATGAGGGCGGCGAGCAGCTCTCGAATACTATTGATTCAGTGGAAGCTCAGCTTAAGGAAAACAGTGAGACGTTCAGCAGCCTCTCGAATATCCGTACTGCACAAGTGGATCGGCAGAGAGAAGAATTAATCAATTACCTTATGAACCAAGAGAGAGAGACCCTTAGCCAGGTTGAGGCAAACATAGCTTCCTTGAAGCTGGAGTTGTCAAAAGGCACATCTGCCGGTAATCCAGGAACGGCATCAGCAGCTTCAAACAAAAGCTATACAGAAAAACAGGCTGCCAATACAAATACGGATACTGTCATTCCTTCAGTTCCCGGCCTTGAAGCTGAGCGGGCAGAATTGCAGGCCATTGCCAGTGAAATGAACGCAATAAAGTCTTCACTTGAAACCATTGAAGGAACTTCGGAGCAAGCATCCGCTGCTGCTGAAAGCCTGCCGAAGCTGTCTCAGCGATTGCTTAATGTGGAACAAAAGCTTTCTGCGAATGACTCAGCAGAAAATCCTCTGCAGAAAGTGGTGGATGAGCTAAAGGCTGCCAACGAAACCTTAGCTGCTCAGAATGGAAAATTGGTTGAAGACTATAATAAGCTCGTTGCAGAAAACAAAAATTTGATTGAGCAGCTGACTAATTCAGGAAACTTTTCATCTTTAATCGGCTTAATCGATCAGAAAGAAAATAAAATTCTCGAATTGAATTTAGATAGTTCCAGCAAAGCGAAGTTAACAGAAGTGTTTAACCAGCCAATTATCTATGCGATCCCATCAAAAATGATGGAATATTATTCTGCTCTCGGAAGATTTGAAGGCACGATAGAGTCTTCCATTAACTATAATCCTGAGAAACTTCAAACCTTTATAGAAAAATTGAACCCAATTGTAAAAGTGGGCGAGGATGAACAAATGGTTTGGGATCAATTGAATACTTCCATCCCTAATTCAGGGGAACAGCTTACAGGTTTGGATAATCAGTTTACTGCATTTTTTAGCGAGTATAGTCAGAAAGTTGAAGAGCAGCAGGCTGCTATTACATCAGACTTATCTGCACTGCAGGAAAGTGCATTGGCCGTCATGGATAATATTCAGTTGTTATCATCATCCAATACTTCAATGCCTGTCGATGGCATTGACGGAACTTCTGTGATGGTCAAACAGGAAGGAATCAGCCAAAGAATGCTGATGATTAATGATCTTGTTGGCTCCATCGGGGAGAACCAAAGCAATATCGTGTCCTATACAAGCGAGCTTGAGCAAAAGGTGCAAAGTGTCCAGCAGGATGCAGATACACTGAATTCCAAGTGGGGCTCGAACGTAGAGACGACTCAGATGTTCCGGGATGATATTTACAACCTTCTTGGTAATACCTATGTGAATGGCCAAAAGAATGGCCCGGTATACGAGCAATTATCCAATCCGCTTCAAATCAGCGGAGAAACAGCTGCAAAGAAAGAGGAAAGCAAGCTGCCGCCTGTTGTTGTATTGGCCATTGTCCTGCTCAGCAGCTTAATGATCGGATACTTCAGCCATTATTTCAAAAATGCGCCGATGCTTGTCCATGCTTCCATGTTTGTGCTGCTGAATCTTATTGTTGGTCTGATAATCAGTATATTCGGCCTTAATATTTACTCAATGGAACAGGATCGGGCTATTGAGTGGACGATATTTACCATATTGCTGCTGACTGCAGCTTCAGCCATTGTGCTGGCAGGTTTCAAGATTGGCAATCTGGCAGGGTGGATTTTGAGTGTTGGTCTCATTGCCTTCTTCATTAGTCCGTTCCTGGCTCTTACAGCACCGAATATTAACTATGAAGATCCAATGTCCAAGGTATATATGTCCATCCAGTATGATTCGCAATCACTGTTTGTTCCGGCTATTCTCATACTGCTTGGCATCATAGCCTTCCTTGCCATCATTCCATTTGCAGTCCGGTCGATAAAAGACCTGCGTACAAAAAGGGATGAGGATCAGGCTTATGAAGCTTAAAAGATTTATTAAAATCATTCTGTTGATCCCGGCGTTTTGGCTGATAGCTGGCCATTCCGCCGGGGCGACCCCTGATTTTGATAACTTAACTCCGAATACCTATGAAAAAAAGGAATTCAAAGAGAATACCGATTACTTGCATGAAAAATCACTTTATGAAAATAAGAAAGAGATCCCCGAAGAACAAAAGGATCTTACTTTTACAAAAAAGAACCTGGATCCTTTAAAGGAAGTGAAGGATCAGCTTTTTGATGGCGGTGCAACCACTAATAATACCATCACTGCAAAAGCAGACCAGCTTCAGCTTTTTTCCGATTCTAAACAGGAAAGCTTTTTGAAGGCAGAGGATCAAACTCCCGCTGAACAAGATAACAAATTAATCTTTCTTTATATTATTCTGCTTGTCATTGCCATAGGTGTGATTATGGGATTCCTCATACCGAGGATGGCTAAGCAGGCTGACAATTAAATAATTTCCGTACATGTCTCCGGTTTGGAGACATGTACATAAATACTGCAACCAAATTCTTCAGCAAACTCTCCTCAAATAATTGGCCTCTAAAAAATAGAATAAAGAATTAGGGATGAAAAAGTCTGGACAAATAGCCAGATGACGAGACTTTAAAATTATTGGATAGAATAACTTTAAAAATGAGGTGTCAAAATGAACTCATCACATGTAAGAGCCCTGGCAAGGGTATTTCAAACAGCTTCAGATGATATCAAAACAGAGGAATTCAAACTAAAGCAAAGTGTCCAAAACCATGCAGACGAATGGAAAGGAAAAGCCCGGGAAAAATTTGATTCCGCCTTGGAAGAAGCAGGAGTCCTCTTCCAAAGGCACTCTGATAACCTGTATAACATCAGCAGAGAACTGGAAAGCGCTGCGAATGAAGTTGACAGAGTCAGAGAAGAAATTGAAAGACAAAGAGAATTAGAGAGATTGGCCAGGCTTAAGGAAAAATAATAATTGAAGAATATAAAGAAAGATTGGATGGGTTTTTATGTCTAATAATGAAGAGAAGAAAAAAGGTTCATATGATAAGAATAAAAGATATGATGGCGAAGCGGTGCCGGGATGTGCAGACCTTTTTATATTGCCAATTCAAGTATTAATAGTTGGGTATCAAATAATTAATTTAATTTAGTTAGAAGAACTAATCCGAAAAGAAACGAGGTATTGAAATGGGAAATGAAATATCTGTCAATCCAGATCGCCTGGAAGACCTGGCAAATGACTTGGTTACTCGTTTGTCCAGAATTGAAGACGAATACAGAAACCTCCATATGGAGCTTGCAGATTTGATTAACAGCGCTCCGGCGGAATATAGGCATTGCTTCTATCATGTAGGGGATCCTTGGGGTACTGGTAATCAGCTGGTTGGGCAGCTCAGTGAAATGGAGATTGACCTGAGAATGGTCGCGAATAAATTTGCTGACGCAGATAATCTGGTCGGTAAGTTGTATAAGCTATATGAGCAATATGGTGCCGTAACAGCCCTCGGAGCATTGATGACAAAACAGCTTGCCTTTTACGGGTTGGGCTTTACTCAATTTATAAAGGATGCTGATGGTGTATTTACCTATAAACATATGGCGGCCCTTCAGAAGGTAACAGATAAAATTGATGAATCTAAAAAGTTGGGAACGATGGCAAGAGCGTTCCTGGGTCCATTATATTTGAGAAGTAAGTATAAAGATGTACCACTTGCGGATTTAATTCATAGAAAAATTGCTAAATATCTACCGGATGATGTGGCGAAGTTTGCGGGTAGCTCCAGAGCCTTTTTTGATGAAATTAAATATAAAACTTTTAATCCAACTACGTTTAAATCTTTTGTTAGTACTGGTGCCAAATTCGCTAAAACAAATGCATTAAGTACAGTTGTTTTAACCGGTGCAATGGAAGTCGGAGGAATGGGGCTTAAAATTTCAGAGAACTATGCTAAGTACGGAAATAACCCGGATGTTTTGAAGCGTGAAAATGCTAAAGCGATTGGTAATGCTGTAAATAATACAGTAGCTATCTCAGGAGGAGCAATTACAGGTGCAGTAATAGGAGGAGCTTTAGGTAGTTTAGTTGGACCGGTTGGAACAGTTGTGGGTGCAGCTGCAGGTTCATTCGTTGGTGGAATTATTGGAGAGAAAGCTGCTAAATTAACTGCTGGAATTGCTGAAAAGGGTGCTATCCTTATTAAGGAACCTTTACACCATGGAGTCGAGTTTTTTAAAGGTGGGTTTGAGAAAGCTGGAAAAGCTGTTGAAGCAGCAAATAAGGGTATTGATATTGTCAATAAACAAATTAAAGAAACAATGTCTGATCCGGTAGGGAAAATTAAAGATATTGGAAAAGGGCTGTCAAAGGCTAAGGAGACAGCTGGATCTTTATTAGATGGAGCAAAAGGGTTTTTAGATAAAAAATTATCGTTTTTTTAAGGAGGCAATATGAGTACCATTCAATTAAGTATTGAGGAACTAATTTTTGCATTTTATAGTGAAGGATTATATGAAGAAGGAATATCTATGAAAGAAACGTATTTTCCTTCACTTCAAGATTCCGAATTGAAGTTAATGCTGGAATTTGCGGCTCGCTCTTTGCTGGCAAAAGATATGGCCGTAGAGGTTAATAATCAATATAGATTAAAAGAGAACTACAAGTCTTATATTAATATTCTGAGTAATGCGGAGAAGACGGTTAAAGCTTCTAGATTTGATTTAAAGTTCGGAGGGGAAGAAAACATATCTTTTCATTTTGGAAATGGGGAAGTTTATCTTCATAAGTTATTGCATGACCATCAAGTACATTATATTACCAAATCCACACCAGAAAATATAATAACAAGTATTAAAGGTTTCTTCAATATTAGCAAGCTGCCTTTACAGGATGAAGTGCTTTTTAGTTTGAAGAATGAAGAATTTGAAGAATTCCTAGGTGATATGAGTGAATCGGATTCGTTGTCTGAATCTACTGCTCAAAAGTGGGAAAATAGGGTTAATGGTTCATTCTCATTTGAGTTTTTAAAAGATATTTCCAATAGAAAAGGAAGAATGGATAGCTTACTTAGTCTTAAATATGACTCTGCAAAAAATCCCGATTTAATTGACCTAATTTTTATTGTTCCTGGGAAATTGGACTTCTGGATGATTACAAGAGACGATAACTTAGATTTAAATATTCAAAGGGCAGACGAGACATCTATTAGAAACCTATTATTTAACAATTCTGTCCAAGGAGGAATTCCTCTTGTCCATGATTGAGAAAAAAGGAGAAGCTGTATTAATAAAAAGTTCTAAGTTCATGTATGTATGGATGTTTTTAGCTACAGTAGGATTTTTACTTGCTTGTATCTTCTTAATTACACATGGACTGAAATTTAATTCTAAATATTCTTTCCTCTATCTTGGCGGAGGAATCGTATTAACTCCCTTCTATCTTTATTTGACTATTTGGAGTCTGCCTGGATTAATGCCAGGAAAGGTTTTGTTTAAAATACTCCCGGGAGAAAAAGGAACAGTTAATGCTAAAAAAGGTACGGTATCTATAAGTAATATTCGTAATATCAATTTAGTTAGAAATCCTATAAATTTAATCAATGACATTGTTATTGAAACATTCAATGATAAAAAGATAAAAATTAGAACATATAATCTTCTTGGTGACTTAGATTATGAAATGATTGTAGATCAATACATTTATCCATATATGACTGAAAGTGCAAAAAAGGTCTGGGATCGAAAGGTAGATCTTGAACGTCTTCGTAAAGTTGCAAGATACGAGAGAAAAGAACCTAAAATTGAATAAGATAAATTGAATCTGTCTAACAAGTCCTCTCATAAGAGAGGGCTTTCTCAAGGGGAGAGAAAAAAGTGACTCCTTTTATTTGTCTCAAATCTAAAGGGGGATTATTATATATCGATGGTTCAAGACAAAGATCATATAACAATAAAGAGTTCAAACATCATGTATGTTTTGGTGTCTCTTGCTACAGTAGGTTTTTTAATAGCCTGTATCTTTCTAATTGTTCACGGATTGAAGTTTGACTCTAAATATTCTTTATTCTATCTTGGCGGAGGAATAATTTTCACTCCTTTTTATCTCTATATCACACTTTGGAATTTACCAGGCTTAATCCCGGGTAAAATCTTGCTGTCCATTACACCCGGAGAAAATGGTGTGATTAAATCAAAAAAAGGCATTGTTCCAATTAAGGACATACGAAACATTGATCTTGTAAGGAATCCATTGAATTTAATTAATGATATTGTTATTGAAACATTCAATGATCAAAAAATTAAAATTCGCACGTATAACCTGATTGGTGATTTTCGCTATCAGATAATAGTTGACCAATATATATATCCTTATATGACTGAAAATGCAAAAAAAGTTTGGGATCGAAAAATAAATCTGGAGAATCTTCGGCAGCAAGCTAATTATGAGAGGCAAGGACCAAAGGCTGAATAATGGTTTTATGTGTGGAATCTCTCTTCTTTAGTATCTTTGCTTGGTTCAAAGGGGTGAATATTGTTTGTCAATGATTCAGAAAAAAGGCGAAACGGTAATCATAAAAGGTTCTAAGTTCATGTATGTATGGATGTTTTTGGCTACAGTTGGATTTTTGCTTGCGTGTATCTTCTTAATCATTCATGGATTGAAATTCAATTCAAAGTACTCTGTTCTATATCTTGGAGGAGGACTTGTCTTTACTCCCGTCATGCTATATCTCAATCTGTGGAGTTTGCCTGGCTTTATTCCTGGAAAAGTGCTATTTTCAATTGTTCCTAGAGAAAATGGCACTGTTAAAGCTAACAGGAGAGAAGTTCCAATAAAAAATATTCGTAATATTGATTTAGTCAGAAACCCACTAAATCTTATAAACGATATTGTAATTGAAACCTATGATGATAAAAAGGTAAAGATTCGAACTTATAACCTTCTAGATGATTGCGATTTTCAGATTATTGTTGATCAATTCATTTACCCATATTTGACTGAAAATTCCAGAAAGGTATGGGATCGGAAAATAGATCTTGATAAGTTAAGGAAAGAGGATAATTATGTAAGGCGGGATCATAAGATAGAATAGATGTGTTATAAGTTTGAAGTTTCTTTACTTTAGACTTGCTGGATCAAAGGAGCGTGTCTATGATTCAGGAAAAGGGCGGCCCGGTAATTTTAGAAGTTCTAAAGTCATGTATGTTTGGAGGTTTTTGGCTACAATAGGATTTTTAGCAGCATGTATTTTTTTAATAATACATGGGCTGAAATTTAATTCTAAATATCTTTGTTTTATCTTGGCGGAGGAATTATATTTATCCCTTTCTATCTTTATTTGACTTTATGGACCCTGCCCGGATTAATGCCAGGGAAGGTTTTGTTTGTAATAATCCCGGGAGAACAGGGGACAATTCATTCGAAAAAAGATACGATACCCATAAGTAGTATTCGAGATATTAATTTAGTAAGAAACCCTTTAAATTTAATCAATGACATTGTTATTGAAACATTCCATGATAAAAAGATAAAAATTAGAACATATAATCTTCTTGGGGACTTAGATTATGAGATGATTGTAGATCAATACAGTTATCCATATATGACTGAAAATACAAAAAAGGTTTGGGATCGAAAGGTAGATCTTGAACATCTTCGTAAAGAGGCAAGGTACGAGAGAAAAGAACCTAAAATTGATTAAGCTAAATTCAATCGTTCTCACAAGTTCTCTCATATGTGAGGTATTTATCAAGGGGGGAGTAAAAATTGACTCCTTTTATTTTTCGGCAACAAGCTCATTATGAAAGCCTAGAACCAAATGCTTAATAAGGCATGTAGGTAAGGTATATGGTTCTCTCTGTCTGATTCAAAGGAGGAGTATTAATTGTCAATGGTTCAGAAAAAAGGGGATGCAGTTATTATAAAAGGCTCGAAATTTTATTATGTATTAATGTTTCTAGCAACGGCAGGATTTTTAATAGCATGCATTTTTCTAATTATACATGGATTAAAATTTAACTCTAAATACTCCTTTTTCTATCTTGGCGGAGGAATAATATTTACTCCTTTTTATTTGTATATCACTCTCTGGAGTCTGCCTGGTTTTATTCCAGGAAAGGTATTGCTAAAAATTGTTCCCAGAGAGAACGGTACAGTTATTGCCCCAAAATGCCTTGTTTTAATAAAGAACATCCGAAATATTGATTTGATAAGAAATCCATTAAACCTTATAAACGATATTGTTATTGAAACCTTCGATAATCAAAAAATAAAGATTCGCACCTATAATCTCTTGGATGATGGTGATTTTCAGGTAATTGTTGATCAATACATTTTTCCTTATATGACTGACAATGCCAGAAAAGTATGGGATCGGAAAATCGATCTGGATAAGTTAAGGGAAGAAGATAACTATGTTAGGCAGGAACATAGGATTGAGTAAAATTAATAGAAATATTTTAATATCTATCGATATTGAATTTTTTTAAAACGTACTACAGAGAAGCTCTTTAAAGGTCTAACCCTATAAAGAGCTTTTGTTTTGAGTTTGGTAATTTCTGAAACCGAATGGCATAACGCACGTAATAAAGTTAAGAAAGATTAAAAAGGAGGACACCATGCCAAAGAAAAGCCCCATCACCCTATTGATGTTAGTATTAGCCAGCTTTCTCTTCCTTTCAGCCTGCAGCTCAGAAAGCAGTTCAGAGGCCAAAGCAGAGAAAAAGGAAGAAGACAAATATGAAAAACTGGTTAAAGAGAAAAACAAGGAACTTGAGCTCGAACCTCTGGAGCTGACTTCTTACAGCGAGGAAGTAGGAGCAGCTTTGAAGAATCCGGAACATAAGGAGTTTGCTGCTAATGGCAGGGTGGCTGTGCAGGGAGAGATCGAGAAGTATTCGGACCTAAAATCAGACTATGCCTGGATCAAGGTTCGTTCCACAGAGGATGGACCGGCAGGGAACGATCTTGAATACTACACACCCATCAAAGAAGGGAAGTTCAAGCAGAATATCCGTTTATTTAATGGGGAAGGCGAGTACAAGATAACCGTTCAGCTTCCGAGTACGGATAGTGAGAATTACTATTATGATCTTGCCTCGTTCACTGTCCACAATGTGAATCCAAATGCGGAACGGGATGTGACGTATACTCCGTTTGGCCACGAGGCAGATCTGACTCTGGATATTGAATCAAGCTATATAAATGGCAATGAAGTATTCCATTTAAAAGGGGAAGCGGGAAGCCTATCAGACAGCGATACGATCATGCTTAAGCTGAATAAGGAATCGGATATGTGGAAGCATGTCATTCCGCTTAAGGACGGAAAGTTTTCCTATGATGTGCCATTATTCTATGGAAAAGGGCTTCACGAGCTTGAGGTGCTTGTCCCTGACAGGGAAAGGGAAAATTACTATCAGACGGCTACAACTATCTTAATAGACAACGAATCTGATAGGACGATGAGCCCTATCGAATATTCTAAAACGTATGAGGAGCGGGGAGTGGCACTTGAATACCCGCAATATGGCGGTGAGGAATCTGACGGTGTCTTTTCTGTAAAAGGAAAAATTGATCCGCAGGCAGAATTTGGCCCTGAAACCGATCATATTTACATTACCACTAAAAAGGGTGAGGACGAAGCACTGGATGTTATTCCAGTAGAAGACTTCACATTTGATGATTCGTTTTATTTAAGGTTCGGCCCGGGCACATATGAAGTCACACTAAGTGTTCCTGAAATTAAAGAAGAAAACAGTGATTATTTCCGGTATTATGGATTTGCCAAGTTTGAGGTAGAGTCAACAGGCGAGGATAAGCGGGACCTTCTGCCTTCAAGAGGCGTTCAGTCAGATGCACCGCAAATTACTGAACTGGCGAAAGAATTGACAGAAGGCATAAGCGGTGAAAGGGAAAAAGCGAAGGCTGTATATGATTTTGTCGCGAAAAACGTTTCATATGATGTGAATAAACTTGAAACAGATGACTTCAGCTGGGATGATAGTGCACTCAAGACACTGGATTCCAAAACGGGCGTATGCCAGGATTATTCGTATCTTGCCATTGCCCTGCTCCGGGCAAGCAATATGGAAGCCCGTTTTGTCGAAGGGACTGCTTTCGGCGGATTTTGGCCGCAGAAG
This sequence comes from Cytobacillus sp. Bac17, assembly GCF_024519925.1. Taxonomy (NCBI): domain Bacteria; kingdom Bacillati; phylum Bacillota; class Bacilli; order Caryophanales; family Bacillaceae; genus Cytobacillus; species Cytobacillus sp. Bac17. The sequence continues at coordinate 42,834 of NZ_JALJRC010000029.1, forward strand.
CATGCATGGGTGGAAGTGAAAGTGGATGGAAGCTGGCTTACTATGGATCCTACATGGGGAGCGGGATATATTAAAGATGATAAATTCGTGGCAGCTTTCAATGAAAAATACTTTGACCCGAATAAAGAAGAGTTTGAAAAAACACATAACCGCACAGGTGTATCCTATTAATTGCTATAAAGTCACGGGGCTTGTTCCTGTGGCTTTTTTCAATAATTTGGCCTCTTTTTTCCAAATGTGTGGAAATTATATCGAAAGACCCTTCAATAAATATTCTGAAAATTATAAAATCAAATTGACTGGGCTTCCGTCCGGATCTCCTTTAAGGAGGGGAAAAGCTTGATAAAACAAATGGCAGGAGTGATCTTTTGTATGATGCTGATTATCCCTGGTATGGTGAAGGCTGGCGGTTTTGGCGGTGATGACAGTGGAACTCCGGGTTATTGGTATGCCGGAGAAGCACCTTCAAGCATTGATCCTTCCAAATCACCTCTTGTGTTTGTGCACGGCTATAATAATTCATCAGCTGTCTGGCATGAAGGGAATGATATGTATGAAGTGGCTTTGGCAAATGGGTATGAAACAGCATTCATTGACCTTCATCATGACCGTGATATGTGGACGAATGGTACGATTCTGGCTGAAAAGCTTCAAGAAATGTACCATCATTTCGGCGGAAAAAAGCTAGTGGTCATTGGCTACAGCAAAGGCGGGGTTGATATTCAGACAGCTCTTGTTCATTACAATGCCCATCCATATGTCTCAAATGTCATCTCCCTATCTTCCCCTCATTTTGGAACCCAACTCGCAGATCTCGCCCACAGCAGCGCGGCCTGGTGGCTTGCTGCCCTCCTTGGCAACAATAATGAAGCAACTGAATCCCTGCAGACAGGCAATATGCAATACTTCCGTAGCCTTACAGATTCCCATCAGAATGCTGCAAAAAATCGATATTATACACTTGGCGGCACTAAATGGGGTTCATTTGGCAGTGCAACCTATTGGGGAGGCTTATATCTGAGCCAGTATGGAAAAAGCGATGGCGTCGTTACGGCGGTTAATTCCCGCTTGCCAGGAGCATCCGTTGTTCAGGAGGGCAGCTGGAATCATACAACCATCCGGGAAGGATCCCATACATTTCCGGTGTTCAGGCCCTATACCACTATCACTCAGCCTGCTGCGGTTTTCTCACCAGCAAGCTCTGGATCCGCTGCCAGACAGCCTGGCACTCATTCCATTGTAAAAGGCGGGAAAGCTGTCAGTGCAATAAGCGAACAGTTTTCCGTGGAGGAAAATGTAGAATCCATGACCGTTTCTTTTTTAAGTGAAAAGAATTTGTCTGCTTTAAAATTGACCAGTCCGGACGGAAAGGAATATAAAACGAAAAAAGCGTATCAGGAAGAATCCGAGTTTTTCAAAGGAGCATGGGTTCATCAGTTTGAAATAGATTATCCTAAAGAGGGAAACTGGGCGTTAAAGGCTCCGGCAAATGCTTCGTATCTGTACACTGTTGCGCTGGACAGCCCGTTAAATGATAAAATTCTGGGCAAGTCTGCGAAAAGCCATAAAACCTTTAATACAAAATGGATCCTCTTCGGGTTTGATCCCTCAGGGAAAAAACTGCAGCAAAAAGCCAATGGAGAAAAGACTGGCCTCATGACCGAAAGTGATTTTATACATGAAGGTGTATACAATGTGACAACAGAAGTGAAAGGCCAGACTGAAAATGGAAAGCCGTTTGAAAGAACCATCATTGAATCTTTCTATGTAGATCAAAGTGGAAAACGATATAAGTAATGTATGTTTGGCTGCTGTGAAGCAGTCTTTTTTTATTGAAAACCCAGGGATAAGGGAGAATCATCATAAGAAAAACACAGGAGTTTCTAACGCGACAGCGAATATATAATAGGTTAGAATTAAATTTAGGATAATGTAAATTAATGGAATGCGAGATATAGATAAAGGGGAGAGATTTCACATGGATAGAAATCATATGCACCCTGCAATTGAGAGGGTATTAGGAAATATCGAAAAAGTCATGATCGGCAAACGGGATGTCGCAGAATTGAGCTTAGTGGCACTTTTAGCGGAAGGCCATGTTTTGCTCGAGGATGTGCCGGGTGTCGGGAAAACAATGATGGTGCGTGCACTGGCTAAATCAGTCGGAGCCGCATTTAAACGCATCCAGTTCACGCCTGATTTGCTGCCTTCGGATGTGACAGGCGTATCCATCTATAATCCGAAGGAAATGGAATTTCAGTTCAGGCCTGGCCCCATTATGGGCAATATTATATTAGCAGACGAAATCAACAGAACCTCCCCCAAGACGCAATCTGCTCTTCTTGAAGGGATGGAAGAAAGCAGCGTAACCATTGACGGGGTGACACATCGCCTTGAGAAACCCTTCTTCGTTATGGCAACGCAAAATCCGATTGAGTATGAAGGAACTTATCCGCTTCCGGAAGCCCAGTTGGACCGATTCCTGTTAAAAATGAAAATGGGTTATCCTGATATCGCTGATGAGATGGAGGTCCTGAATCGGGCGCAGCGGATTCCGCCGATAGAAGATCTGGAATCTGTTATAGATTTAGCTGAATTGCGCTCACTCCAGCAAGAAATTAAAGAAGTGCATGTCGATCAGACGCTTAAACGCTATATTGTGGAAATTGCGAATCAGACCAGAAGCCATAGCAGTGTGTATTTAGGGGCAAGCCCCCGCGGCTCGATTGCTTTAATGAAAGCAGCCCAGGCTTACGCATTCATGTATGGCCGAGATTATGTCCTTCCGGATGATATTCAGTATTTAGCGCCTGCTGTTTTTGTCCACCGGATTATCTTAAGGTCTGAGGCAAAATTTGAGGGCATTACCGCTGAAGAAGTAGTAGAACGGGTCATTGCCAGGGTTTCGGTTCCTGTTCAAAGGTTAGCCAAGTAAAATGAAACAGCTATTAAAAGCAATGAAAGATGTCTGGAAGCTGATTGTGTTATTTTTGCTTATTCTGTTCGCCTTTTCATATGCGATGTTTCAGGGCGGCTTTGTAAGCTGGTTTTTATTTTACAGCTTTCTTCCTTTTGCTCTTTACGCACTTGGCTTATCGTTTTATTCTTTAAACGACTTTAAGGTGGAGCGGATCCTGCCAAAAACAGAATTCAATGCAGGCGAGCAGGCAGTTATTACCCTGAAGATAACCAGAAGAACAGCTTTTCCACTATTGTATCTGATCATTGAGGATGAGATGAGTGATCAGCTTCAGCATGCCAGGAAATCAAACGAGGCAAAGCGTCTTTTATTTCCTGGGTTCCAGAAGGAAATGTCCCTTCAATACAGGATTAATAGCCTTCCGAGGGGGGAGCATTTTTTTGCCTCCATCCGTGTGAAAACAGGTGATCTGCTCGGTTTAATAGAAAAAGAAAAGCAAGCACCTGCAAAGAGCCGGATGATCGTCTATCCGGCATATGAGGAAATCATTTATAAGCCTATGGCACATCATTATGATCAGGGAATGACTGCTTCAAAAGAGCGGGTGCAAAGGGATACTTCCATGGCCATCGGCATCAGGGAGTATCAGCCGGGAGACAGATTCTCCTGGATTAACTGGAAAGCTACTGCTAAGCGGAATGATATTATGACCAAAGAATTTGAACAAAGGCAATCGCATGACGTCTATATCCTCATGGATTGTGCACCGGATAGCCGGTTTGAAGCGATCGTTTCGTTTACAGCCTCCATTGCGAGGGCGATTCTCCGCAAAGGAGCACAGACTGGGTTTTTGACCTCAGCAGAAACACGAACAGCTTTTCCAATCAGAGGCGGGGAAGCGCACCAGCTTCAGCTGTTTTATCATTTGGCAAAAATAAAGGATGATTCTCAAGCGGCAGTGGACCGGGTTCTTGAAGCAGAGCACTTTCTTTTACAGCAGAACAGTCAGCTGATGGTTATTACAGCGAAATTAACAAAAGCGCTTATAGAGAAAGCCAGTTTTTTCACGTCCAAGAAAGGGATTGTCACTATATTTCTAATGAAAAATGAGGATGAAGCTCCTTCCAGAGATGAACTGCTGCTCAAAACCTCTGCCAATGCCAGGGGAATCCGGGTAGTTTTGGTTCATAACGGACAGTTTGCAGATGTGTTTTCGGGGGTGAGCAAGTGATGAGTTCTCTTAAGGTACAGAAAGATCTTACCTCTTTTCTCCTTTATGTTCTGGGATTTTTCTTATTATGGGAATGGCTTCGTCCGGTTGAGGAGCTGACGGACACATCCAATGTCATTGTTTTTCTCATGTTCCTTATACTATCGCTTCTATTGGCGTTTTTCGGTGTCAGCCCTGTATTAAGCGGGTTTATAAAGGTGCTTTATATTCTCTATGAACTGCATTATTTGTACTTTGAGGGATCGTTTTTCCAATTTTCATGGTTATCATTATTTGCATCGGACATGGTGCACAATTTTGCTTTAATAGCTGATAGAGACTGGCCGGGCATGACAAATTTATTCAGAAGCCTCCTCTTTTTCATTCTGCTGTGGCTGATGACTTATTTAATTCAGTATTGGCTGATCAATCGCAGGCGGATTTTCATTTTCTTTTTCATGACACTCATTTATATAACTGTATTGGATACCTTTACGCCTTACGTGGCAGATGCGGCGATTGTCAGGACAGTTATTGCGGGCTTTGCGGTTATGGGCATCTTAACCTTCAACCGTCTTCTGGACCAGGAAGGGCTGAAAAAAGAAGCCTCCCTGTCGCGTAAATGGATGATTCCGCTGACTGCTCTGATCGTTCTGAGTACTGGCTTGGGGTTTGCAGCACCTAAGGCAGAACCGATTTGGCCCGATCCAGTTCCGTTTATTAAGTCCTATGGACAAAATAGCGGCGGTGATGGCCCGGGTATTCAGAAAATCGGCTATGGGGAAGACGATTCCCGTCTTGGCGGCCCATTTATAGGAGATAACGCTGTGGTCTTCAGGGCGGAAGTGGAGTCCCGCCATTACTGGAAGGTTGAAACAAAAGATACTTATACCGGCAAAGGATGGGTTACATCCCAGGCCGAAGGAGAATATCAACCGTTTGAAATGGGAGAAGAAATCCCGGTTACATCGTTCATCGGTAACGATGCAATTAAAACCACTGAAGAAGTAAGCTCCGTTTATACTTTTATGAATTACCCTCATGTGGTGTATCCATTAGGGTTAAATAATATTGAAGCTGCACCGTTCATTACCTATGAGCTTGAAACGGCCACTGAAAAGATCCGGACATTGGAGGGCGGACGGCCATTTGCATTGGAAGAATATAAGTTAGGCTTCGAGGTGCCTGAATACAGTGTGACTGCAATGAAGGCAGCCGGGGCAAATGCGGAATCACTGCCTGGGGAATTTGTGGCGAGATATACACAGCTGCCTGAAGACTTGCCTGAAAGAGTCAGGGAACTTGCACTGGAAATTACTCAAGAGAAACCGGACTGGTTTGAAAAAGCAAGGGAGCTTGAGAGGTATTTCCGAAGGGCAGAATATACCTACAGCCAGACAGATGTAGCTGTTCCAGATGAAAATGAGGATTATGTGGATCAGTTTTTATTTGATACCAAACAGGGGTATTGTGACAATTTCTCCTCCTCCATGGTGGTAATGGCCAGATCCATTGGATTGCCGGCAAGATGGGTGAAGGGCTATACAGAAGGAGAATTCAAGCAGTCATTAGGGTCTGGTCTTCGATTGTTTGAGGTGACAAATAACAATGCCCATTCATGGGTGGAAATCTATTTCCCTGAAATGGGCTGGGTTCCATTTGAACCAACTCAGGGGTTCAATAATAACGTACAATTCAACTTTGACAACGCCGGCCAAAATACGAGCCAGCCGGAAGAAGTTAAGCCAAGCGAGACTGAGACTCCTGTTAAGCCGGACATGCCTGAAGAAGCAGCGGCGGAAAAATCGCCTTTTTCAATAAAAGAGCTTTGGGATAATCTGGGAACTTTCTTGAAAGATAATTGGAAAGTAATCGCAGCAGCGATATTGGCAGCCGGTGTGCTTGTTTTCGTGCTTTTCCAGAAGAGGGGCAAATGGATGCCGCATTATTTTATCTGGAGATTTAAAAAAACAAAGGATGATGAGCATTTTCCTAAGGCTTATCTGATTCTCTTAAAAGAATTGGACCGGTACGGGTTAAAGCGGAAAAACGGCCAAACCTTAAGGGAGTATGCCAAATATATAGACAGCTTTTTCTCAACAAAGGAAATGAGCAGGCTGACAGCCCGCTATGAAGAACTTGTTTACAGGGGTGTTCTAAAAGAAGGAAGCTGGAATGACACGAAGGAATTGTGGGAAAATTTAATTAAAAAGACAATAGCTTGACCGGGATTTGGGGCTGTTGTTACAATAGGCAAATAAGACAGCGGCATAATGTTCGGTTTTTGCCGCGTATTACAATTAAATCATGCAACCTTCATATATCCTCGATAATATGGTTCGAAAGTCTCTACCGGATCGCCGTAAATGATCTGACTATGAAGGCAGAAGAAGCTTTTTGCTATACGTGAAAACCGGAATTCTGCCTTCACTTTTTTTTGTGGAGAAAGAGTTCCGGTTTTTTTATTGGCCAGCTTCTGGCTGGCGGTTATATATGAGATTGCAAAGAAATTATATTTTTACTAGATATTTTACCTGCAGGAGAGAAGACTAAAAGAAATATTACAAATTTAATGAGGTGAACAGTGTGACGGGGAAAACAGAACTTCAAAATCAAGAAATGATCGTAGTGCTGGACTTTGGAAGCCAGTACAATCAGTTAATCACTCGCAGAATCCGTGAACTGGGTGTATACAGTGAGCTTCATCCGCATACGATTACAGCTGCGGAAATCAAAGAAATGAATCCAAAAGGAATTATTTTCTCTGGCGGGCCTAACAGTGTCTACGGCGAAAATGCTTTCCGCTGTGATGAAGAAATTTTTGAACTGGGCTTGCCGATTTTCGGAATCTGCTATGGCATGCAGCTGATGACGATGCATTTTGATGGTAAAGTAGAGCCTGCCAAGCACCGTGAATACGGTAAGGCAATCATGAAGATTGAAAATGAATCCAAATTGTTTACAGATCTGCCTAGAGAACAGACAGTCTGGATGAGCCATGGCGATCTTGTCGTAGAGGCTCCAGCTGGTTTTACAGTGGATGGTATAAATCCATCATGCCCGATTGCGGCTATGAGCAATGAAGAACGCGGTTTATATGCTGTTCAATTCCACCCTGAGGTACGCCATTCAGTTCACGGAAACGATATGCTGAAAAACTTTGTGTTCGGCGTTTGCGGCTGTACAGGCGATTGGTCAATGGAAAACTTCATTGAAATCGAAATGGAAAAGATACGCCAGGAAGTTGGAGATAAAAAGGTTCTTTGCGCATTAAGCGGCGGTGTTGATTCATCTGTTGTTGCCGTCCTTATTCATAAAGCAATCGGTGATCAGCTAACTTGTATTTTCGTGGATCACGGCCTGCTGAGAAAAGATGAAGCAGAAGGCGTCATGAAGACATTTGCTGATGGATTTAATATGAATGTAATTAAAGTGGATGCCCAGGAACGCTTTATGAATAAGCTTAAAGGTGTTAGCGATCCTGAACAAAAGCGAAAAATTATCGGCAACGAATTCATCTATGTATTCGATGATGAAGCTGCTAAGCTTCAAGGCATTGATTTCCTTGCACAGGGGACTCTCTACACAGATATTATTGAAAGCGGAACAGCTACTGCGCAAACCATTAAATCTCACCATAATGTAGGCGGACTTCCTGAAGATATGCAATTCAAGCTGATCGAGCCGCTTAACACTCTGTTTAAAGATGAGGTGCGTGCGCTGGGAACAGAGCTTGGCATTCCGGATGAAATCGTTTGGAGACAGCCATTCCCTGGTCCGGGATTAGGTATCCGCGTTCTCGGGGAAATCTCAGAAGATAAGCTTGAAATTGTGCGCGAGTCTGATGCTATACTGCGTGAGGAAATCCAAAAGGCAGGGCTTGATCGCGACATTTGGCAATACTTCACGGTTCTGCCTGATATCCGCAGTGTCGGTGTAATGGGAGATGCCCGGACTTATGATTATACTATCGGAATCCGTGCGGTTACTTCAATAGACGGCATGACTTCTGACTGGGCACGTATCCCATGGGATGTACTGGAGATTATTTCAACTAGAATCGTTAATGAAGTTTCGCATGTCAACAGAGTGGTTTACGATATTACGAGCAAGCCGCCTGCAACAATCGAGTGGGAATAAAATACGAACATTAAGAAAAAGCGGACATGAAAATGTTCGCTTTTTCTATTGACTAGGACTTTTTGAGGTGCTATGATAAAGAAGAATTAAATATGTCGTTTTACGTCGTATAATATTGGGGATATGGCCCAAAAGTTTCTACCGAGCTGCCGTAAATAGCTTGACTACGAGGTAAGTGCAAATAGGGATGTTTTTGCTATTATTTTTCTTTGTTTTCCCCTATTGCAAGCACGAGCCCAGTTGTCAATGCTCCGATAGTCAAACCGGAGTTTTTTTATTTTAAAAAATAAAGACAGCCAATAGGGGGAAGAGAAATGAAGAAGTACTTCCAGTTTGAAGAACTTGGTACTAACTATCGCCGTGAATTTATCGGCGGACTTACAACTTTTTTAGCAATGGCTTATATCTTAGTCGTTAATCCGATTACATTATCGTTAATGGATATACCTGATTTGCCGGATTCCATGAGAATGGACTATGGGGCAGTATTTGTGGCAACAGCAGTGGCTGCCGCAATTGGATCCCTATTGATGGGGGTGCTGGCCAGATATCCGATTGCACTTGCCCCGGGAATGGGATTAAATGCATTTTTTGCTTATACTGTTGTTTTAACAATGGGAATTCCTTGGCAGCATGCATTAGGCGGGGTTCTTATCTCAGGGATTATCTTTATATTTTTATCCCTTTCTGGTTTGCGTGAAAAAATTATTAACTCGATTCCTGCTGAATTAAAGTATGCGGTCAGTGCCGGAATCGGATTGTTTATTACATTTGTCGGTGCTCAAAGCGCAGGGCTGATTGTCAATAATGATGCAGTTCTTGTAGGATTAGGAGATTTTACTGATGGGAATGTGCTTCTGGCTATTTTCGGGATTATCATCACAGTAATTCTGATGACAAAAGGTGTTAATGGCGGAATTTTTATAGGGATGGTACTCACGACGATTGTTGGGATGATTGCCGGCCTGATTGACGTTCCAGGAAAGGTTGTTGATTCCGTGCCAAGTGTAGCTCCAACGTTTGGAGCGGCATTCGGGGCATACAGTGACCCTTCATTCTTCTCAACAAGCATGCTGGTCGTTGTTCTGACATTCCTATTCGTTGACTTCTTTGATACAGCAGGAACGTTAGTGGGTGTTGCCAACCAGGCGGGCTTAATGAAAGAAAATAAATTGCCCCGCGCAGGTAAAGCGCTTCTGGCGGACTCCACAGCAACTGTCGTTGGTGCGATATTCGGAACATCCACGACAACTTCTTTCATTGAGTCTTCATCAGGGGTTGCGGCAGGTGCGAGAACGGGATTTGCATCGATTGTCACAGCAGGGTTCTTCCTGTTATCATTATTTTTCTTCCCGTTATTAGAAGTCATCACTTCTGCGGTGACAGCTCCGGCACTGATCATTGTCGGTGTATTGATGGTTGCATCATTAGGCAACATTGATTGGACCAAGTTTGAAATTGCAGTTCCGGCATTCCTTACGATTATTGCAATGCCATTGACTTACAGTATCGCAACAGGAATTGCAATCGGATTTATTTTCTATCCAATCACCATGATTGTAAAAGGAAGAATCAAAGAGATTCACCCAATCATGTACGGGCTGTTCGTCATATTTGTTTTGTATTTCATTTTCCTGAAGTAATAATTATGAATTAGGCCCGCTTTAATGCGGGCTGTTTTATTTTATTCTCAATCCGTTGACTTCCCGGACAGGCTTTAATACCATGAGAGTACATTTGTTTATGGGCGGGGAGAAGAGAATGGGTGAGTATAAGGTAAAAAAAGTGCTTAATAATAACGTCCTTATTGGCAGCCACGAGTCATTTGGGGAAGTTGTCCTTATCGGTAAGGGGATTGGCTTCAGCCGGAGGCCGGGCCAGCCAATCGACTCTAATTTGGTTGAAAAGCTCTTTGTGCTTAAAAATGAAAAAGAGCAGGAGAATTATATTAAACTGATGCCTTTTGTGGATAATGAATTGCTTGAAGCAATTATCTCCTCAATTCAATTGATTAAACAAAGGGCAAATTCCATGCTTAATGAACATATCCATGTTGCGTTAACTGATCACTTGATGTTTGCAATAACGCGTCTGAAAAAAGGGATGGAAATGAAAAATCCTTTTCTTATCGAAACTAAGACTCTCTACCCATTTGAATACGAAATTGCCCACGAAGTTGTGAACCTTATAGGACAGCGAACCGGTATTTATTTGCCTGAAGGGGAGATTGGGTTCATTGCCCTCCATGTTCATAGTGCTGTAATGAACCGCGATTTATCCGAAGTCAATCAGCATTCACAACTGGTAACCCATCTTGTGAATATGATTGAAGAACAGCTTGACATTAAGATTGATAAAGACAGCATCGATTATATGAGGCTTGTCCGCCATATCCGATTCACCATTGAACGGGTTAACAAAGGCGAGGTGGTTGAAGAGCCGGAAAAAATAACTTCCCTCTTGAAAGAAGAATATCCGGTGTGCTACAATCTCTCTTGGAAGCTCATTAAAGTAATGCAGCAAACATTAAAAAAACCAGTCTTTAATGCAGAAGCTGTTTATCTGACAATGCATCTGCAGAGGCTTCAAAAGAAAATAAATTAATTACAATACTATCTTGCGAAACAGGCAAGTCTTTACGTGTTACTGATTCGATCAGGCATGAGTGAAGAAAGGTAATTGAATTTAGGTAAATAGGGTATGATACCCTTGTATACACCTGAATTCTATCCTTTTTTCCTCATGCCTTTTTTATTTTTTTAATGCTTGCCGCTTTAAATGAAAACGCTTAATGAGTAAAAAACTATAGGGGGTTAACATATGTTTAAAAAAGTATTTGGCGTCCTGCAAAAAGTAGGAAAAGCCTTAATGCTTCCAGTAGCATTACTGCCGGCAGCGGGGATACTGCTCGCTATCGGTGCCGCTTTGCAAAATCCGGCGCTGCTTGAGCTGGCTCCATTCCTGGATAACAGCGGAGTTGAAATCGTTGCTCAAGTTATGCAAAAAGCAGGAGATATCGTTTTTGCCAACCTGCCTGTTCTATTTGCAGTTGGTGTAGCAGTTGGTTTGGCCGGCGGTGAAGGTGTAGCTGCGCTTGCTGCCATTATCGGCTATCTAATTATGAATGTGACAATGGGGACGGCTGCAGGAATTACTGCTGAGGATGTAAATGGGCTTAATTATGCAAACATCTTAGGAATCCCAACTCTGCAGACAGGTGTATTCGGCGGTATCATTGTTGGTATTATCGCCGCTGCATTATATAACAAGTTTTTTGAAATCGAACTTCCATCCTATTTAGGATTCTTTGCCGGAAAGCGTTTCGTTCCGATTATTACGGCAGCAACGTCTGTAGTCCTTGGTTTGCTGATGCTTGTTATCTGGCCGCCAATCCAGGAAGGGCTGAATGCTTTCTCTCAAAACATGGTTCATGCGAACTTGACTCTATCAGCGTTTATTTTTGGATTAATTGAACGCTCATTGATTCCTTTTGGTCTTCATCATATTTTCTACTCTCCATTCTGGTATGAATTCGGACAGTATGTAACGAATGCAGGGGAAACGGTTCGCGGTGACCAGCGCATTTTCATGGCACAAATCAGTGACAATGTACAAAACCTTACTGCAGGTACATTCATGACTGGTAAATTCCCGTTCATGATGTTCGGTCTTCCTGCCGCTGCATTAGCAATTTATCATGAAGCACGTCCGGAAAAGAAAGTGGTAGTCGGAGGCCTTATGGCATCTGCGGCGTTAACTTCTTTCTTAACAGGTATTACAGAGCCGCTGGAGTTCTCATTCTTATTCGTAGCTCCTATCCTATTTGCGGTTCACGCGGTGTTTGCAGGTCTGTCATTCATGACCATGCATCTCTTGGATGTAAAAATCGGCATGACTTTCTCAGGCGGTTTGATTGACTATATTCTATTCGGTTTAATCAACCCTCAAACAAATGCCTGGATTGTCATTCCGGTTGGATTAGTATTTGCTGTGATCTATTACTTTGGTTTCCGATTTGCCATCCGCAAATTTAATTTAATGACTCCGGGCCGTGAAGAAGTAGAAGATGAAGAAACAGCTTCTTCAGGTAAAGGCGGAGATCTTCCATATGAAGTTCTTGATGCTATGGGCGGACAAGAAAACATCGCTCATCTTGATGCATGTATTACTCGTCTGCGTGTATCGGTAAACGATATTAAAAATGTAGATAAAGAACGCTTAAAAAAACTTGGTGCATCTGGAGTACTGGAAGTAGGAAACAACATCCAGGCTATCTTTGGCCCGAGATCTGAAACAATCAAAGGACAAATGAAAGATATCATGAGCGGCAAAAGACCGCGCACGGTTGAAAAAGCTCCGGAAGGCGGAGTTGAACAGCAAATTGAAGAAGTAAATCCTGAAGCTCTTCAGACTGAGCACAAGGAAGATCTTTTCATTTCACCGATCAAAGGAGAAATCAAACCAATCACAGAAGTACCTGACGCTGTATTCTCAGGTAAAATGATGGGTGATGGTTTTGCGATTGTACCTGCAGAAGGAACTGTTGTATCACCGGTAGACGGGAAGATCGTTAACATGTTCCCGACAAAGCATGCAATCGGCATTCTTTCAGATTCAGGCCGCGAAATACTTATCCATGTAGGTATTGATACAGTAAATCTGAAAGGTCAGGGATTTGAAGCGTTAGTTGCTGAAAATGACCGTGTAGAAGCAGGGCAGCCGCTGTTGAAAGTGGATCTTGATTATATCGAGAAAAATGCAACTTCTATCATCACGCCAATTCTATTTACAAACCTTCAGCAGGGTGAAGTGATCAAGATTAATAAGCCAGGCGCTGTTGATCTAAAAGAAAAAGAAATCATTGTCATCTCCAAATAGTAATATATAATATAGAAGAAACCAGCTGCGTTTTAACCAGCTGGTTTTTTTGATTTAAATGCAAAATAAAATCTTTTTAGTTTTTACGAATAATTTATTGACCTTATGGGCAACAGGTGTTATTATAGAAAAACAGTCGCTTGAGACGTTAACAAGATTTGATAGTTTTAAAAAAAGTTGTTGACGAAGTGATTGAGAAATGATATATTAATAAAGTCGCTTCTGAGCGGCGGATTGATCTTTGAAAACTGAACGAACAAAAACGTCAACGTTAATTCTTTAGTCTTTTTTAAAAAGACAACTTATGAGCTTAATCAACTCTTATATGGAGAGTTTGATCCTGGCTCAGGACGAACG